>JANMNK010000609.1:0-16333 GCA_031373875.1 Pirellulaceae bacterium
GTATGGTTGACTGTACCCTGGCGGATTCGCAGGTTATCAATCTCCAAGCGACTGCCAGGATTGTAACCCCAGTGTTCCAATTTGAAAAAGACATCCGAATCTAAAATTATTCCAAGCGCTGAAAAAGAAGAGTCCAGGTCGAAAACGTAGTGTTGATATTCAACTGAATCCGGATTGATGGATGTACCAACTTGATTCCACAATACCCCGTCATTGCTTACCAACAATTTGAGATAGTTGTTTGTAGCATTTTCCTTTGCCCAGAGATCTAGTACGAGGTTTGTAGCGCCTGTTTGATTCGAAAGATCGATTCCAAATGAGACTTCCCCCTTCGTTGCCGTGTAGTATCCTGTGTGAATGAACTGAAGATGTTTGTTGCCGAGATAAGGATTATCAATCGTGACCAAGTCCGCACTACTTTGATTCATCAGGTAACTCCAACCTACCAATTCAGATAGATCGTTTCGTTCGAAGCTCTCGATGAAGGGCAAAACAGGCCAAGAATTCGGAACGTTTGAGTATTCGATTGTCGTCGAGTAGATGTCTTCGCCGAGGTTCGTTTCTCCTAAATACCCATCTTGATCCTGATCCATCTCGTTGCCTGCTAAGTCCGTTATATTCGGACCCAACTTCACTTTGTAGATACCGTTCAAGCTCTGCAACGATGCAAGATTAATAGTAAATGTTCGATGATCGCCCGAATCTATTGGCGTCCCAACAATCGCGACTTGTCGACCTGCAGGGTCGATAATAACAACGTCTTCAGCCGTAAAAGAATTTAGGTTGATGTCTTCATCGAATACCACCGACACAACATTCCAAGGGCTAGTTAATGGTCCCGTGGGCGTGTGGCTTAGTAATCTAGGGCCTGTTCCATCGCCTCTTCGAACTCGAACATCATCCAGCGTCATCTCTCCGTATTGTACAGAGGAAACGTTGTTGAATTTTAAGAAGACGGCATTATCAAACGCGATCGAATTGTTATTCAGCGCTTCATCCAAATCGAATGAAAAATGACCATAGATGTCGTTAGGTTTTGGAGTGAGGCCGGTTGCAATTGGAAACCAGGTTAAAGAATCTCCACTCACCGAAACATTGATATAATTGGCTAATCCCCACGCTTCGTATCGCCTCGCCCAAAAGTCGAGTACGAGGTCCGACACCCCTGCTTGAGCCGTCAAGTTAAGTTTTAATGTGGCTTCATGATTATTATTACCGCTTGCCGTCTGGCTAAAGCGCAGGTGTTGACTACCGGAATGAGGTCCGGTGCTATCAAGTTCAATTGTGCCGAAATCTGTGGTCGAAAAACTCCATCCGAGAATATCACTCAACGAATTTCCCTCGAAGCCTTGGGAGTACGGCGTGAGGCGAGCCGCCACGGGACCAAGGACGATGGTTCCTCTATATACATCGGAGCCGATTTGACCCAATGTTGCATCGTTGTCCTGATTCATTTCGTTTCCAGCTAAATCTCGAACGTCCGGCCCAATCGCCAAGTGATATGTTCCTCGTATGAGTTGCGGATCAACTAAATTGATCGTGAAAGTACGATGGTCGCCTGAGTCAATCGGCTCCGATACGGGAATGGTAAATCCGGTGGGCGTTTTAAGGGAGACGTCCGAGGCTTGAAAGGTCGAGGCGTCGATATCCTCGTCAAAAATCACTGTAAATGAAGTCAAAGGAGCAGTTGATGTGGGAGCGGGCGAATGATTGAGCAACCGAGGTCCTTTACCATCGCCTTGTCGGACTCGGACATCGTCAAGGAAAAAATCTACGTAGTCGTGGAAATTGACATGTGTGAACTTGATAAAAACGGAATCGTCTAAAGTTATCGAGTTCATGGCAAGTATTTCGTCCCAATCGAACGAGTGGTGCGTGTACGTATCAAAAGCGGGCGCGACGTACTGAACAACGTTGGACCACGATGTACCATCGCCACTTAACGCAATCGTGGCATAATTGTTTTGGTACGCTCCTCGCCAAGCCCAAAAGTCGAGCACCAAATCGTTCGCTCCAACTAAGGACGCGAGATCGAGCTTCAATATGGCATAATGTTGATTTGTGCCTTTAAATCGAAGATGAAATGATCCGGAGTGAGGAGTTCCTGTTGACACTTCCGTGGTGGCATTTCCTGCTACTCCAAATCCGGCCCACCCCTCAGCAAGATCATCAAGGCTGCCAGTTTCGAATGACTCGAAAAAGGGGAATACGCCCGTGACTTCGTTCGGAGAAGTATACAAACGTCCCGAAAATTTATCCGAGGTTTCGCCGGATATTCCATTGCCATTCTGGTTAAGCATGCGTCCACCGAAATCGGTTACTTCCGTTCCCAGCGATATGCTATATTGACCAGGCGTTCGTTGTTCGGCAAACTGAATTGCAAAAGTCAGGTTGTCCGTAGACGATATTCCTGTGGCAGTAATCGGTCGACCAAAGGGGTCGGTAAATTGGATGTCGGAAGCGGTCAGACTTGTAGGGTCGACCGACTTATCGAATGTGAAAAAGAATTGTGAGAACGGAGTTGAGATATCTGCCTGTGGAGCGAGTGAACGGACAGCAGGCCCAAACGGAAAATCTTCCGAGGGAGCATCCCAGTCGTACCAACGAATCTTGCTGGCATCATTCGCATCGGACCACGAAATACAAAAATCTCCGTTTTCTCGCATTGCCACATCGAAATCTAAAATCGTTCCGGAAATCGATTCGTTCACCCATAATCGACTCCCGTTAAACGAGCCATCTAGATTATATCGTTGTACAAAAAGACTCGCTCCCTCTCCATCAAGACCTCGCCATGCAACGACGAATCGACCGTCGTCTGCCATCGAGACTTCTGGACCGGTGATTGAGCCCTGGAATACAAGTATTGGGTCTCCTATTGCCATGCCCCCCGCATTAAACCGTTGAGCAACTGCCCCGAGTGAACTTTGCCAGGACACCACATAAGCACCACTAGGGCTCATGGCGATTCTTGAAGCTTGGTTGTCATAACCATTTGCCGAGGAAGCGATCACTTGAACATCGGATAACGCGATTCCAGCGGCATCGTACCGTCGCTGAAAGATTTTGAAGTTATTTTCCCAAATGAAAGTACTTGATCCGTCATCTGCCATGGCGACGTTAATATTGTAACCGCTCGAAGTGATCGGATCGTTTATCTGAAACGGGTTGCCTAAAGCGTTCCCAGCCGAGTCGTACAGACGGCCTTTCACTAGGTTCGTATATTGATTGGACGCATACCCAACGTCCGGAAAACCTACAAGGAAGGCCCCCGATCCGTTCATGGCCACGCTTGGTTTGCGGTCGGAAAAAGCATTAGTACCAGAAACTAACGTTCGATTTCCTAGGGGGCGACCATTGCCGTCGATACGCTGATAGGTAATATGGAACCAGTCGGGGTCCTGGTAAACGATCTCTTCATAATCGCTATAGACAGCGATTCCCTCAGTTGATGAAACGGCCACGTCGACATTTTCTACGCGGAACGAATCATGAATATCTGTCGGAGCAATACGATAGGGAATCGGTGAGCCCCCCAAATCATATTGTCCGATTTGTATTTGCGGCCACCTATCGTTACCGACGATTGGATTCGTCGCATGCACGACGACGACTTTACCATCTGGCCTTACATCGATTGCCGATCCCCAGTCAGTACCATCCTCGATCAACTGCGGTTGGGCGACGATTTCGCTTTTGAATGAGACGAAAAATTCAATGAACTGATCTTGGGCGTTGTTAATTGAATTACCGGCGGGATCTCTTAGTCCATTGGTACCATCCAATTTGATCCGGTACTTTCCAATTGGCAGTATTGAGTTCGGTGCAATTGGCGTAATTGTCGTTCGGTCATTTGATATGTCATAGGCTATCGACACTGTATAGTTGATGTCGTCGGCAGTACCGAAGTTTTGATCAGCGCCTGCTTCGGACAGCCGATAATTGGCAACGTTCGATCGAGAATTGTTCAACGGTTCGGAGAATTGTACGACGATCTCGTTTGGCGACCAACCGTTACCAACTTTCGGACTGCGAAGGACCGCAGTGGGATTAGTGCTGTCAACGGCTGCCAAGGTTGCTGTTAAGGCCGCCTGTGCATCGACTCGTCCATGGCCAAAAGTGCTGTCGCGTCCAGCAAGTCCTAAATCAACGGCCGAGGAAGAAAGGATTGATCGGAGTTGCGACAAAGTTATGTTTGGATTTGCATCCAACAACTGTGCGGCAACGGCGGCGGCATGGGGCGCTGCTGCAGAAGTACCAGCGAAGTTTGGAAGCGTGTCCAAGTCCTGTAGAATATCTTCACCGAAAAAGGTGGTATTCACTTGATCGGGAGCAACGAGATCGGGTTTGAAGCGAATAACAGGCGAAGGTAGTCGATTACCGGAACTGTCAAACACGATCGTCGTGTCACCGCGTGAACTGAATGGTTCGATCGAGTCGGGTGAAAAATAAGGTACGGCGCCAATTGCAATGGCTCCGGATGCAGCAGCATGACCGTACACGGTGCTAGAGTTTGTACCGTACTCGTTAAAAACGACTGGCGTTCCGTTGGTTGAAAGTATGTACTTGAGAAAAGATGCTCCTTCGCCGGCCGTGCGTTGAATCTCGATTTGGTACTCACCGGTTCCCGCAGACGTCCAACGCACAATTTCTAGTGGTTGTTGAGTACTTACGTTATTTGTGAGCCCAGACACAACCAAATTGCCTGCAAGGTCATAAACACGAACATCAAAGTTGCGAGTGACGCCATTCAGCGTATAAAACGGATCATCCCATTGAAGAATCAAGGTTGCAGTCTTACCAGTCGGTATCGTAATTTTCTGCTGTGTATCGACGCCTGCGGAAGGATCGAAGTCATGGTTGTCAACGCTAGTCGAACCGTCGTTGTCAACGAAAAGCGATTCGTATGATTGAGCGGCATCGTTGCCTGCTGCGGAAAAGTATGCAACACCTTTCGCGGCGACTTCGTCGACTGATTGAGCAACAATTCCATCCTGGAAAAATGGCTCTGTGTAGTAACCAACATCATCAACGATTACTTTGGCTCCGGAATCAGCCAAAGTGCGAATTCCCGATGCAAACGAAAGTTCACTTAAAATGGCAGAGTGGTGAGCGAGTTTCGCCCCGGGGGCAATATCGTGAATGATTTCTAAAATCGCACGTCCTTCATCGGTGGCTGGAAATTCTAAGTAGCGATCAATTACATTCGGTAAGTCGATTGTGGATTGCGAGTTAGCGATGTTCAACGCCGAATCGCTTAATACGCCGACAACAATATTTGTGCCATCGAATCCTAAATTGCGAACATCGTCGGAGTTGATAACTGAGTCTCCTTGGGTTTGAACGCTACCTGCCCGAGTGAAAGGCGAGAAAACGGGAGTTACCGAGAGAACACTGCTCCAAGCTGCAATCGTGGCTATGAGCGGCGGCGAGACAGCGGCGACAGCGACTCGAAAATCTTGAGAAAACTCTACTACTGTAGCGCCGAGAGATTCCAGTCGGCTTGATGGATCCCATCCCAAGTTTTTGGTCCAGACGTTTACCAAAGGTCGTTCTTGTTCATCGAAGCTCAAAAAATCGCGAGACGAACTTTCAAGCTGATCAACGTTTTCCCCGGAAAATCTAAACGCCAAATCCCTCGCTTCTTGGTCTGCAATGTATGTAGCCAACTGAAAATCGATATTCGAAGGCAACGCCGCCATTGCAACGTCGAAGTAGTTCTCGTAAATCTGACTTGTCAGTGTGAGGCGATACTCCAGCAGTTCAAATCGAGGACGACGAATCCTCAAGCGTGATCGCCGGGACGACCTTGACTTATTTGATGTGCATTGCTGCAGTGCGCGGGAATGAATTGAACTTGTTAATCGATGGAGTCGATCAAGACAGTTACTCGGATTTGAGAAACGCGAATGCGTCATCGTGTTCATCCTTCGTTGCGAAGGTTTGTTTGGTAGGATCTCATTAGGAGGGACCACGCAAGTCAGTGGCAAATACTGAGCATACTGATCGTCGATCTACCCGTATAGCTTTTTCTCAAGAAGTCGAAGAATAATTGTCGCGTCAAGCTTGAACCCAAAAGTCTATAGGCTAGCCCAATGAACCAAAGTAGTTAAATCGAAGGGTGCGGTAAGGCCATGTTACGAGATTAGCCGCAACATTTTGTCATCGCTTGCGGCGAAATATTTTGTTCGGTTGTTGACGTTTCGATTGCGGTGGAGCGGAAAAGGTGGGTTGGGGGAGTTGGTTGGCGATGGCAGCAAAACTGTCAGGGTCCAGGTCGCGACGTGTGGCGATGGCGCGGAAGATTGGTAGCTTTTTGCTTGTCGCAATCAGTTCGCGGCGCGAAATGCCTAACGGGTAATCCGGCCATGGCTCAGCTTGTTCTTGCCAATCCATTACTTGACCGATCGATTCGCGTATGTATTTCCAGTACGAAGGATTGTCGGATTGCAAGAAAAGTTTTCCGTTGGGCTGCAATGCTCGGTGGACTTGCACCAGGAATTGTGGGGAAAGCAGGCGGCGCGAGGCTAGCTCAGAATTTGCATAGGGTTGCGGATGGTAGACGTGTATTTCAGCAAAGCTGTTGTCGGCCGCATGCCGTTCTAGAAAGTCAAAGCCACCGCAGACGGCAAAACGCGTGTTGCTCAGTCCACGTTCTTTTCCGCGTCTTGTCGCATAACGGATCACGACTGGCAGAATGTCGATTCCAATATGATCCACTTCGGGTCGAAGCACAGCAGACGAAATAACGAACCGACCGTTGCCGCAACCAATGTCCAGCACCGTTGGCGCTACGCGACCGAAGAGCGTTTGCGTGTCGAGGATTCCTTCGGGCAAACGATGTATGGCTGTTTTCGCCCATTGATCGACTGGAAGAATCGTACCGGGGATCGCAACGCCGAATTCAAATTCGGTATCACCAGGTTTAAGTGAACGTGAGCTTTGTGTCATGGACCACTCGCCAAGGGCGAGATTTTCTATGGAAGAAGGAATTCGAGGCAAACCATCAACCAATCCTACTCGAAATCGCCAACTCCGGTGGCGGATTCGTTTTTCGGGCGATGAAAACCGAGAAATACTTTTGCTAAAACCAAAATCGCTAGCACCAACCTGCGGTGATCGATGTACAAGCGCGCGGCGATTCAAACGCCTATTCGCAGATACCACCCTTCGGCATCTGCGAAATGGAGTGAGGGAATAAAGGTCCGTGCAGAGGGGGGAAACTGATCCCGCTACCGAATTTGGCTTTACGCGAGGTTCGGTATTTCAAAACCTTCGCGAGGAGTTCGGGCAAAGAACTCAGCTGCTTGTTCATCGCCGATGATCGCTTCGGAAATAGGGTCCCACTTGATTACTCGCTTCAATCGCGCGGCGATTGCGCTCAAGTGACAGACGTGCATCGTTTGCAAGTGCGAATGGACATCGGATACCGGCAAACCACCTTCGCGAATGCATCTATAAAAATTGTCTTTGTGACCCTCATACGGTTTGCCTTTATACAAAGTCTTCAAATCGTCGTCGCCGAATTGGTCTTTATCCCAGCCCTCCTCGATCGGTTTGCCAGTGATCTTTTCGCGATTGACGAAGATCCGACCTTTCGTCCCCTCAATCAACAGTCCGTTATCGCCTCGGCTGGTTACGTTGATAACCAAACCCGATTCGAACTTGCTGTACACAGCAAAATCGTGAGAGGTATTGAAGTAAATATCCGACGTTGGATAGCCATCCTTGAATTCGACGGGATGTTTTGCATCGGTCCCATCAATTTCCACAGGACCAGTGCCCTTGTCGTTAAGCTGTGCTGCCCAGAGCGCGATATCGATGTGGTGAGCGCCCCAGTCTGTGAATTTTCCGCCGGAGTACTCGTACCACCAACGGAATGTGCCGTGCGACCGTTGTGGGATGTAATCCACCCAAGGTGCTTGGCCAAGATACAAATCCCAATCCAGGTTTGCCGGTGCGGCCATTTTTGCAAACGGACCGCCTTGATCGCCGCCATTGATTCCGCAAGTGATTTTCGTAATGTCGCCAAGCAGTCCCTTATGGGCCATGTTCACGGCTCGAAGAAAAAGACCTTGATCGGATCGTTGTTGAGTTCCGATCATGAATACGCGATCCGGGTGCTTTTCGACGGCGGCGCGAATGAGTAGGTTTTCTTCGAGTGTCAAAGTCAACGGTTTTTGGCAAAAGACATGCTTGCCAGCTTCCAACGCTTCGACGCAAATCTTCGTGTGCCAGTGATCGGGGGTGACGATGCTCACAACATCGATGTCATTCCGATCGAGGACGTTTTGGTATTCTTTATAAGCGTCAGCTTTGCCTTTTCCGATATTCCTATCGAGACGCGCCCGCTCCAAATGATTGGAATCAACATCGCAAACGGCAACGATGTCGCCGAATCGATTGTGATCATGAGCGTCGCCGGTTCCCATTCCGCCAAGACCGATGCATCCTATTCTTAGCCGATCGTTCGCGGAATGAGCGAACAAAGTAGATTGCAACGTCGTCGGCCAAGTTGCTGCCGCAGCGATCGTGGCGGATGAAGCGGCCAAGAACTTTCGCCGTGATGGTCGTGAAGAACGTGAATTGGACACAGGTTAGTCTCCCAAAGCGTTGGAAATTGCGGATAGAGCAGCAAGTCGTCACAGAGTGGTTTCGTTAGGAAAAGCAACAGAAAGCATACCCATCCCCAGTCCGACAGGATAGACTTTAGCCTACGTAAATCTTTTTCTTGCTGCGAGATTCCTCCACAGACTTATTCGTTTTTTGGACGCGTGGTGTTAAACGGAACAAGAAATGCATTGCACGAACAAGTCAATTTTATTTTCTTAGGGAGATTTTACTATGCGTTGGCAGGGGCGAGAGCAAAGTGACAATGTGGAAGATCGACGCGGCTTGCCCGTCGGTGGTGGAGTGGCAATGGGCGGAGGGCTTGGTATGGTCGTTCTCGCCTTGATTATCATGTTCTTGGGTGGCGATCCGCGGCAGTTGTTGCAACAGGTCCAGCAACCAGGAGCGGCCGTTCAGCCGCAGGTTAATCAACAGGTCATTGCCCAGCAAAGGGAGCTTGAGCAGTTTGTACGCGTGGTTCTGAAAGATACAGAAGATGTCTGGACCAGTTTGACTCCCGAGATGCGGCAGATCACCAAGAATCGCAACTTTGTCTACGAGGAACCGGTGCTCGTGCTTTTCTCGGGCCGAGTGAACTCTGCTTGCGGAATGGCGAGCGCTGCTGTTGGTCCCTTTTACTGCCCGGCTGACCACAAAGTTTATCTCGACCTCGAATTCTTCGCAGAATTACAGCAACGATTCAAAGCGCCAGGAGACTTTGCGATGGCATATGTCGTTGCACACGAAGTCGGCCATCACGTCCAGAGTTTGTTAGGGATTTCGGAGCAGGTTCAGCGACAACAGGCTCAAAGCTCCAAAGTCGAAGGAAACCAACTCAGCGTTCGATTGGAATTGCAAGCCGACTATTTGGCTGGAGTTTGGGCCGCTCGAAACCAAAAATTAAAGAACGTATTGGAAGCCGGTGACTTGAAGGAGGCGTTGAATGCTGCCACACGAATCGGTGACGACATCCTACAGCGTCAAGCTACCGGAACAGTGCGTCCTGATGCGTTCACTCACGGAACGGCGCGACAGCGCGAGAAATGGTTAAGGCTCGGACTCGAGACCGGCGATTTGAGTCGGTTAATGGATCCGTTCAAAGTCGACTATGATGCGTTATGATGCGAAACGACTATTCTTTCCCAATAGACTGCCTCTAAAAATGGATCGTCGATATTGAGGTGCGTTGAGTGCAGAAATCCCGATTATTGACGCGGCGGAAAATAATTGTACGTAGCCTCAGCACGTTGGCTGTTGGCTATCTGTGCATTGTCGTTTTTATGGTTTGTTCCGAAACCAGTTTGGTGTATCCCGCTCCTCGCTACCCGGTCGGCTATTGGACACCTACGGCAGAGAACATCGAAGATATCGAATTCTCATCGACGGACGGTACGTTGTTGAATGGATGGTTTGTCAATCATCCAACACCCAAAGGAACGTTACTGTATTTTCACGGGAACGGGGAGAATATTTCTTATCTCAGCGATTTGATGCGAAGGCTGAACGAGGAATATGGACTGAGGGTTTTCGTTTTTGATTATCGCGGATATGGCAAGAGCCAAGGCGAGCCGAACGAAGAAGGTCTGCTTCGTGACAGTCGCGCGGCGTTGCAGTGGTTGAACAAACGAACCGGAACATCGCCGACAGATGTGATCTTTCACGGACGAAGCATTGGTGGCGGTGTTGCCGTTGAATTAGCATCCGTGACAGGTTGTAAAGCACTCGTTCTCGAAAACACTTTCGCAACCATGCCCGATGCGGCAGCGAATCTCTATCCATGGCTACCTGTGCGAATTCTCATGCGCAATCAGTTTCCATCCATCAAGCACATCGCACAATGTACTGAGCCCCTTCTACAATGTCATGGAACGGCGGATCGGCTGGTTCCTTATTGGAGTGGGCGCAAACTGTTTGATGCTTGCCCTAGCAAGTTCAAGCAATTTGTGAGCGTACCGGGAGGTGACCACAATGACGAGTCGCCAAATGATTTTTGGATTGCGCTGGGTGCCCTGCTTTCGCAACTCGAGTCAATGCCAAGAGAATAAGCATGTATCAAATCCGTCCGATCAAACCATTACAGCCCCCCAAAAATTGGCGACGTTTGCTTCTGAAGATGAGGCATTTGCAAAACTTTTTACTGCCAGTGTTAATGCTCGTTTCTTGGTCTGGTTTTTGCTCACGAGAATCGGACGCCAAGCAACCCAATATCTTGTTTCTGTTTGCCGACGATCTTTCCTATGAAGCAGTTGGTTTCGCAGGCATCGAGCCAGTCAAAACGCCGAATCTCGACGAACTCGCTCAACGAGGGCTGGTGTTCACGAACGCTTACAATATGGGCGGCTGGAACGGTGCTGTTTGTATCGCCAGTCGGACCATGTTGATGACAGGTAGGAGTTTATGGCGGGCACAAGCTTTGGAGAAGTCGTTGGAGCAAGAGCAACTGGCCGGTCGGATGTGGCCCGAAGTGATGCGGCGAGCAGGCTATCGCACTTACTTTTCCGGCAAGTGGCATGTGGATGCGAAAGCGGAGAGTTTGTTCGATGTGGTTGAGCACTTGCGGCCCGGGATGCCTCCCGACGATGAGTCAGCGTACAATCGTCCGGCCGCTGATGGTACGGATTCTTGGAGCCCGACCGACACGAGGCTTGGCGGCTACTGGCAAGGTGGCAAGCATTGGACAGAGGTCACTGCTGATGATGCGATTTCGTTTTTGGACGATTCAAAAGAGCACGATCAGCCATTCTTTATGTACATCGCGTTTAATTCACCACATGACCCGCGGCAGTCGCCCTCAGAGTTTCTTGAAAAATATTCGGTCGATACGATTCGCGTCCCTGAGAGTTTTCTCGAAGCATATCCTTTCGCAAAGGAAATCGGATGTGATCCTTCGCTACGAGATGAACGGTTGGCTCCGTTTCCGAGAACACATCGCGCAATTCAAACACATCGTCGCGAGTATTTTGCAGCGATCACACATTTGGATTCTCAGATCGGGCGAGTGCTGGATCATCTAAAAAAATCTGGCCAAGAGGACGAGACCATCATTTTCTTTACGGCCGACCAAGGGCTTTCCGTCGGACATCATGGTTTGATGGGCAAGCAGAATGCTTATGATGTGTCGGTTCGAGTTCCCTTTGTTATTGCGGGGCCAGGAATTCAGAGTAGATCGAAAAGCTCAGAGCCGATTTATGTTCAAGACGCGATGGCAACGTCCATTGTTTTGTCAGGTGCAGAGAAACAAGATTTTATTGAGTTCCAAGATCTTCGGCCCTTGATAGCTGGTGGTACGAGCAAATATACCGACGGCATTTATTTTGCTTATCTCGATTTGCAGCGTTCCATCAATATCGACTATATGAAATTGATCGAGTACCCCAAAGCCAATATGAGCAGGCTGTACGACTTGAAAACCGATCCGCAAGAAATGCATGACCTTGCAGGCCTTCGAGAATACGTTGACCATGCAAAAGTTCTGCACACAAAGTTGGAAGAACTTGCTTTGCGCTACGAACTGAAGAAATAAGGCCGGACAGGTTTGGAATTGAAACGCTGTTGTAAACCCTGAACAGCCAGCAAGCGATGCGGTTTTATGCGGCATCCCTTGTTGGCTGTAAAGAAACGTACAACGCGACTCGAAGTGCGATTTAATTGCGGACGATTTGAAATTTCGGTCCGATTGCGGCTTGTTGCAATTCTGTCTCGGCGACAGGTAATTCGGGAAGCATCGCTTGGGAACAACTTACATCGGTGCGCACGGTTCTATCGTCGCCCGCGGTCCAGCTATTAGCACCCCACCCTGCGAGCAAGATTTGTTCGCCTGGACGCGCGCTGCGGATAGCCAATTCGATACCGGTCGATCTGTTCGGCACGACGTGAATGGCTGCAGGATGGTCGCATCCGTCGAGTACTTCCCACATAGCACGCTGCCCACGAGTTCGCGTTTGTCGGCATTGGGTCAAGATGACCTTGGCGCCGCTTCGTTCTAGAACGCGACCGAATTGTGCGCGGGCTTCGGCGTTTGCTGACTCGGGAACTTCTGCAACGCAAGTAATGGGGCCACCGCCTTGTCGAGCGAGTGCATGCAACGCGACGGCCAATCGATCGGCTTGGTCAGCGACGTCAACATAAACGGAGAAAGGCTGGCCACAGCAAACTGGTTCGAGTCGACCGGGCAGCTTTTGCAAATTCGAAATACCAGGAATGACTTCGCGAAGCTCTAATCCGAAGGCATACCCCGTAGCGACTGCTGCCAAGGCATGGCGGGCGTTATGGTCGCCGATGAGTTTTGTGGAGACAGGCATCAAACATTGTCCCGCCGAAATCATTAACGTCTGCTCGCCAATGTTTTGCGAAATTCGTTTCCCTTTGACTTGTGCTTCGGCGTTCATGCCATAACTCAAGCAAGGCAACTCTTGTTTTTCGACCCAACGATTCAAATTGGCATCGTCCGCGTTGAAGATGACGATTCCATGTTCCTTGAGCTGGCTGCAAGCTTGGCGAATAGCGCGTTCATAGTTGCGAGCTTCGAACCGAGTGGATTTTTGGGACGGACGAAGGCTTGGCAGAATCAAGACGTCGAATTGCAAAGCTGAAATCGAGCGATCACGGAGCATGCGATCAGAGATTTCAAGAACTGCTGGGGCTGTCTTGTTCGATATGGTCTTGCGAAGCCACCGGCAGATATTTTCGGCCGAATTAAGCGGCCTTGCGGAAGGCGAACTGTCTTTGCCATCGCTCGTACCAAGTGATGTTTTGTAGGCGACTCGGCCCGCGAATTTCTTCAACATCGATGCGATCATCAAGCAAGTCGTCGTCTTGCCGTGAGTACCCAAAACGCCAACTAACAGCACGTCGTTGCTGGGACGTCCGTGAAGTTCGTGGGCGATGGCGGCGAAAGCTTGACGACAATCGGGAACCAAGCACTGAGGAATAGATACGGGAAGAAGATTTTCAGAAACAACAGCGGCGGCGCCGCGGCTAACTGCCAACTCAACGGAATCGGGTGTTGCGCTCATTCCGTCGAAACCGGCGATGAAAATATCACCATCCAAGCACTTATTGGCGTCAATACAATATCGCGAAACGGCGACATCGGTTGCACCGATAAAAACAGCTTGGGGGAAAAGGGTACGCAAAGAAACAGGTTGTGCGCTGGGAAGAGATGCACTCATAGTGGCCTCCATGCCGAATTCGAAAAGTTCTCATCTCAAACATGCACTTGCATTTCCAGTAAGTGCATGATCACGACGTCTCGAATTTCGATTCCATCAAAATTCATCTCGTTCGACATCCAAGTCAAACTTCGATCGAAACCAATTTCGAAAAATACGGTATTGGTTTCTGAGACGTATACAACCTGTCCCATTCCGGGGTGCTTTGTCAATACGAACCGATGACTTCCCCAAAATCTGGAAAACAATTTCGTCAAAGCGGTCAGGAAAGTTTGCCAATATTGCCCGAATCGTACTCAGTTAAAATCGCTAGCTTTTTCCAGATGACTTCGTCGCAAACGCGCCGTACAATTAGAGCGTTAGTCTTAGAGGGGCCAGTGGGTTGTCGATCATCCTCCGGAATCGGAGCAAGTCAAACTGCCGCCATCGAGTTTGATTCAGAAAACAGCCTTGGCTTAATTGCAATAAAGCCGCATCGGAATAGAAATTGTCCGAAGCATTCTTAAGCAATTTCCTATGGAAAACCACCGAAGTAGATAACGTTTGCTTGGTTTTCCGATGTACTAGTAAGAACTATCGTGCCTCAACGAGATTTTGCTTTGTAATAAAGCGAGTCGCGGTTATGATGTTAGACCCGTCCAATTTGTATTTTCTGTTTGATTGTCTGCTGCTTTTATGTCCAACAAAGATTTTGATCCTCAACAACTCGCCGCATACCTGCACATCCCCACCGAGGAGGTTGTCAAGCTAGCGTCGCGCGGCAAACTGCCTGGACGCCGCGTGAACGGCCAATGGCGATTTTCCGAAAGTGCCATCCATCATTGGCTCGAAGAGCAAATTGGAACCAGCAACGCAGAGCAGCTTGGCAAGGTAGAAGAACTTCTTCGTCGCGCCAACAACGGCGAGTCGCAATGGTTGCAGTTGTCGGACATCATGCATGTAGATTCCACATCTATCCCGTTGGACGCTCGGACGCGAGGTTCTATCATTCGCGAAATGTGCCAGCTCGCAGCCAAAACCGGACTGCTTTGGGACGCAGACAAAATGGCGCTCGCGGTTCAAGATCGTGAAGACCTACATCCAACGGCCTTGGAGAACGGGGTCGCTTTGCTTCACCCTCGCCGACCGCAGCAATCGATATTAGCCGAGCCCATTCTCGCCCTGGGTATCACAAGCAGTCCGATCCCATTCGGAAACACCGCTGGATTTCCCACGGACGTTTTCTTTCTGATCTGTTCAACGGACGAGCGAGTTCATTTACAGATTCTAACCCGCTTGAGCCGTTTATTGTCCGACAGCAGTTGGCTCTCGCAGTTGCGAAATGCTTCCTCGGCATCGGAAGCTATCGAGTTGGTTCGAGTGGCCGAAAACGACTGCATTCCCACGAACGCTTAGTTTGAAAATGCCAAGGACGGCGACACATGATTCGAACTAAATCACTTGAGCTGACCGAAAAATCCGAAGCACCCGTTGCTCTACCCACAGCAGTTTGGGTAGGCGAGACGGCAGGTGATCTTCGATTTTGTTGGGATCGTTTGAAAAAGATTTCTCGCATCATTCATATCGATGAAGCTTGGACGCAGGGAGTCGATTGGTCATCCCTCAAGCCGCAGTATGCATTTATCGGCGTCAACTCACGAAGCGATCAAGTTGATCTTTGGCTGGAGACTGTCAAAGTCAATTGGCCCAAAGCGCAGCTTCAAATTATCTTGAGCGGTTGGTGGAGCGGTCATCGAAGATGCCAGCCCTTGGATGAATCCTTGGACGTTGCCTATTGGTATCAGTGGTGGGACTGCATTTTGCCCCAAGTAGTTATTCCTGCCGGGGAGCGTAAGAAGCCAAAGCAGACGACACGCGTCGAGCGGATTCTAGCTCGGTCGATCGCCGAATTGCCGAATACAGAAGCGCGAATGGCGCTGGTTCTAACCGAAGGTCAAACGCGGCGGGACTTTTGGAATTCCGGCCTTAAAAATTTGGGGTGGCTATCGGCATTTGCAACCTCCGAGTCCGTGGACGTGATCGGTGACTTTGGTGTCGTCTTGGTAGACATCGCCGCAAGTTATTCCAGGCACGGCGAAGTAGACGGTCGAGGTTGGATGAATGAGCTTCGAGAGATTCGCCGGCGATTTCCTCGATCATCGATTGTCGTAGTCGACAGTTTTCCAACTTTGGAGCGTTGGGATAATTTCGCATCTGTCGGCGTCCACGCGATGCTGCCAAGTCCCTTTCGATGGAATGGACTTCGGAGCCAGTCGATAAGCTAAGGCTGCGATTGTTTTTTTTCTTCAGCAGCACTTTGCCGCAAATAGGTCGGCAGAAGTTGATCTGCGTCCGTCGTTTGCCCTCGAAGCAACTTATCCCAACCCAACGCAAACACGCTTTCCGAGTTCGGGTCGCCAATGTGATTAGGCACCCGCACTATTTCGTTTCTGAGCAACGCATTGCATCGCGACAGCCCTGGCCCAGCGATGAATGGAAAATTCTGATTGTTGGCTTCCGTTGCCGTCGTCTCCGACTGGTTAATTGCCACGACCCAATCAGACACGGTCATG
>JANMNK010000220.1:0-1632 GCA_031373875.1 Pirellulaceae bacterium
CGAAAGGCTCCTCGCGAATACCCCCGACAAGCCCACCCAAGACGCCCGAAAACCACTAAGTTCCAAAAATCACTCCGCAAAAAAGAACCACCAGACGACCCAAAACCTCCCCCTGTAGAATGAAAGTCAGTGGCATTGGGCTCGCGCCCAGCCGCTACGATCCCAAGTTGGTGATATATTGTTGTGCAACGCCTTACTTTCTGTCGATGACCGCTTCGGCGGATGCGATGGGTTGACGAAGGAACGCGATGAGATCGGCGATATCTTGATGGCTCAGTGTGGCTTCGATGCCTTCGGGCATCAGCGATACGCCAAGATTCCTTAACTCTTCGATTTCATTCCTTCCGACGGTGCGAGTCGCTCCGTTGGCTTGGGAAATGGTTAAGCTATTAGCGGTCTCGCCCGAAAGCAAACCTGAGAGGATTTCGCCAGTTTCGAGCAAGCAGACGTATGCTTGGAAGCCGGACTGGATATCTGAATTGGGATCGAGAATGTTGGTAAGCAGTTTTTCTGGCGGGTGGTTGGTAACCGAAGCCAAGTTTGGTCCAACATCATGCCCTTCGTTGCCCCGTCGATGGCATTTGGCACACGATTGTGTGTAGAAGAATTTACCTTTCGCGAGATCGGGTGTCAGATCCAAGGCCGCGCGATATTGTTGAACAATCTGTTTTGGGGCAGACTGGCCGTCGGAGGTTAACAACGCTTTGGCACGCTCGGCGAGGTTTTGGTTTGGATTGCTTTTGAGTCGAGCTTGTTGGGTCAGGTCCAGGCTACTTCGAGCGATCTCGCTTTTCTCGATTCGAGTCAACAAATCCTCCGTCCAGGTGGAACGCGACATCCAGGCATCGAGCGCTTGCGTGCGAAGGGTAGGGCTGAGACGCGGCCATGCTTCGGCCAAAAGTCCTGGAACGGAATCGGCGGCACTTTGCGCTAGAGCTTGTATGATCTGAGTTTGTGTTTCGGAAGCGACTTGAGGTTGCAGCCACTGTGCGAGCACTGCGGTAGCTTGATTGCGGTGGTCTTGAGTTCGAGATACTAATGTCGCGGCAGCGATACGATGAGCTTCAGGTATTTTCGGGTTTGTCATGTCGGCAAACGACGCGTCGATTATTCGATTAGCCGCATCGAGCGAAGGTTTGAGAGAGGCGGTAGCGTCATTCTTGGCAAGTTGCTCTAAAGACGATCCAACGCGTTCCAGCGCGAGCATCAATCCGTGAAGTCGTTCGACGTTTTCACCGGACTGCGAGCCAACGGCGTCGGACAGCATCAGTTGGATACCTTCCAAGTCGCCGTTTCCAAGTGATTGTCGAAGTAGCGACTCGCGAAAGGCGTCAGCAACGTGCTTGGGCGATTTTAAAATTGCCGGGATAAAGGAACGGGAATGTTTTAGTGCTGAGCTCATGATAGCTGCGACCATCATCGGGTCATCCGCGTCGAAAACACCGATGGCAGCAAGTGCATTACCTGCGACCAAATCCGTCCATTGACCCAGAGTTAACGCAAGTTGCAATCGGACCTTGGCATCGGGATCGCTTGCTAGTTTTACCGCTCGTCGAATGATCGACGGATCGCTCTGAGATTCTGCTAAGAGGACTGCATGTTCACGAACTCGAGCGTGTTTATCCTGAAGTG
>JANMNK010000627.1:0-8462 GCA_031373875.1 Pirellulaceae bacterium
CAACACATTTTGCGGGACGGGAGGAATAACGCTTGGCCCGCCTACTTTTTGTGAAATCAAACCAGCCGCCGTCAACACAATGTCGCGAAGCACTTCTGCATCGGCGCGAAAACGCGGCCCGCGGGCAAGCATGCGATTTCGGGGATCTTTTTCGAGCGATTCATTCGTTTCATTGGAATCTTGCTGATAGGTAGAACTGCAAACAATTAGACGAATCAAGTGTTTTTGACTCCATTGGTTTTCCATGAAATCCACGGCCAGCCAATCAAGCAGTTCTCGGTATTCTGGAATCGGAGCGCGAGTACCAAAATCCTCGGATGTCTCGACGAGCCCGCTACCGAAAATCGATTGCCAAATTCTATTGACCGCAACTCGGGCGGTTAATGGAGATCGTTGATCTGCCAACCAGCGGGCAAATCGAAGGCGCGGAGGTCCCTCACTTTCTGGAAGCGGATGAAAAGCTTTTGGAACATGAGGTTCTACAACGTGTTTCTTCTGATCCCATTCTCCCCGGTCAAGCAAATAGGTAAGGCGTGCAGTGGTTGGTTCGCGTTCTGCTATATGAAGGATCGACGTGCCTGCGACTGGCTATTGCTGCCGCTGAGCCTCAATTTCCTCATTGATCGTTTTACAATCATCCAGCGTCTGCCGCCAAGCTCGGAAAATAGCTGCTCGTTCGTTGGGAGTTCTATTTGCAATTGGAGTATGAACGGCCAAAACCGCAGCATGATCAATCGGCATGACAGCAGGATTCGGGGCCGTGGTCAAACTGATTCGAGTGCAACCCACCATATCATTCATTCGAAAAGCCACCTTGAACTCGCTTCCAGAAGCAAGCGTCAAAGGCTCTGCAAATTGAATTACCGCGGCTGACGACTGGTTTCTCAATCCGATCCCTCGATCAGCTTGCCAAGCAGTTGTGTCGTTGCCATCAATCAAGTAGCTGACGGGCCCGGTCGCTTTTTTGCCATCCGCTTGTTTTTGCTCGGGCTCCGAATAATCCGCCGTGGCATTTGCCAGTTTGATTTTCTCCCAATCCTTGCCATCGGGTTTTCGAACGAATACTTCTAGCTCATTGACGGACCATGTACCCAACCGTCCGTGCCCTGGTCCTTGGAAAGGCAAATCGCGATTCGTGAGAATTTCGAATCGCAATCCAGTTGCGGCATTTACGTCAGGCTTTGCGATGAAGTAAATATCGGGGCTGGTGTGCCCCAGCATCAGGATTGTCTGGTCAGCTTCTTGAGTTGGATGATTCAATCCGCTGATGGCTTCCATAATTGACGGTTCGATGGGCGTCCAGTTCGGCTGCTGAGCGCGTATCCTCTCCTCGAATGCGATTAGCTCATTTTGCCAATCGGGATGTGCCGCGCGAATGCGATCTTCGAGCGATTGAATGGATTGGTTGACTTGAGTGAGTTTCTCAAGTTGCTCAGACGAATACACCCACGACTTGGCTTCATAGCTATTGTTGAGGAACGCAAACATGCCAAAGTACTCGTCGTGCGTAATCGGGTCGAATTTGTGCGTATGGCACTGAGCACACTGGGTCGTTAACCCCAAAACAGCTTTCCCAACGCAGTCGATTCGATCAAACATTTCGACCATACGAAACTGTTCGGGAACGATCGCACCTTCTTCGTTGATCATGCTGTTTCGCAAAAAACCGGTTGCAATGATTTGCTCTTGAGTGGGATTGGGAAGCAGATCGCCGGCAATTTGTTCGATGATGAACTGATCGTATGGCATATCGCGATTCATGGCATGAATGACCCAATCTCGCCACGACCATTGTTCGCGCTGCATGTCCTTTTCGTAGCCGTTTGTGTCCGAGTAGCGGGCGGCGTCCATCCAATGTCGCGCCCACTTTTCTCCATAGCGTTCGCTCTGCAACAGTTTTTCGACCGTCGCTGCAAAACCTACATTTTTGTATTCTTCGACTTCATGAAGCGATGGCGGCAAACCAATCAAGTCGAGATACAGCCGACGGCAGAGCGTTGCGTCATCTGCTTTTTGCGAAGCCTTCATGCCAACCTTGTTAAGTTTATCTGTCACGAAAGCGTCTATTGGATGAGTTTTACCGACCGCCGGAATCGGTTGCTTGACCGGCGATTGGAATGCCCAATGAGATTCGTAAGCGGCACCTTGGCTAATCCAAAGTTTCAGTATTTCGATGTCCTTTGCTTCAAGCTGACGCTGATCCTTGGGTGGCATTTTTTCATCGACTTCATCGGAGAGAATTCGTCGAATGAGCTCACTCATTTCGGGTTTGTTTGGCACAATGGCTGGCTGGCCAGAATCTCCACCGACCAACGCATTCTCTCGTATATCTAAGCGAAGCCCCGCTTGCCGAGCCCCTTCGTCCACGCCATGGCAAGCCGCACAGTACTCGGCAAGAATCGGCTGGACCTCGCGTTGAAAGTCAATCGATTGCTCCACGCCATTCGCTCTATTCAATGTGCAAATTGAAGAGTGCAGTGCGATAACGCAAATAGATACGCTCAGAATAAATGTGTTTTTTGATAACATCCGCAATCTAAATCCTTCGTGGGATATTTCCTACGCAGCCAAGTTTTTCTTGGAAGCAAGGATTTGACAAACTGTACTGTCGAGGAGTTTGCAGGGTGGGAGCATCCTGGCACAGGACACGGGAGAATCTATTGTATCGCATCTTTAACAAGTATCCAAACTTGTCCAGTGAATACGATTTCGAATAACGAAACGCTTGGAAGTCGGAAATCGGAACCACTTTGGGTAGTCCTGGGCGACTAAATTGCGAATTCATGCCAGTCGGCGTGATGCTGCAACTACTCCGTCGCGTACGCTCAACGGTGCATTGCGTTCCGAGCACAATTACAACATGGGAGGACAAGAGAAGTCCAAAAGAGACTGACAGCAGGCTTGGAAAGTTGGCTGACAGGAGCACGCCAGAATATGGTTTCGCGGATGAGCTTATCGTAGTTACGCGTAGCTCGAAACTGCCTGCGGTGAGTTGCCTGTAGAAAGTTCTTTGCGACCGCGCCAGACTAGCAAGAGCCTTCGCAGAACAGAACAACTCGAACGGTTTTAAGCAGGATGTACCAATCCAACCAAACGCTCCAGTTTCGAACATAATAAGCGGCGTAAACCAGTCGAGCCTCATAGGCAGTTTGGTTTCGCCCGTTAACTTGCCACAGTCCGGTGATCCCCGGTTTCATTCGACAGTACAGCGGAAACACGTCACCATACTTTTCATGTTCATTCATCAAGATAGGACGAGGACCGACTACGCTCATGTCGCCCATAAGCACATTCCACAATTGCGGAATTTCATCGATGCTTGTTTTTCGAAGGATGCTGCCAATCCAGGTTATACGTGGATCCTTGGCCAACTTGTGATGGACTCGATATTCTTCTAATAGATCAGGATTCGCTTCGAAATGCTGAACTAGAACAGCATCGGCGTTCTCTACCATGGATCGAAATTTCCAGATTCTGAAAACCTTGCCCAAGTACCCGTATCTAGGTTGCGAGTAAAGTACTGGACCTCGCGATGACAGCTTGATCAGTAGTGCAAACCCAAGCAGGAACGGGGAGGCGAGAATTAGAATCGTGGCAGCGACGAAGACGTCAAAACTCCGTTTGATCAGACGGGGGAAAAACATCTGAAGCCGGTTTTCGAACGCAATTCCGGGAAGTCCTGCGCATTCAGTCCCATGAACCCACAGCGTCGGGCTGGTTTTGGCGTCGGTGATCGTCACGATTTTAGGGAGTGTAGCTAAGTGTCGATCGAGTATTTGGCTAACTTTTTCTGAGCGGTTATCGAAACCGTCTACGATTCCCCAAAATACACTGTTTCGCACAGCGAGCGGTTGGACATCGCTCTCAATACCAACATAGTGATGATCCAAGTCGGCTGATTTATCCCATTCCGAGAAGAAATCTTCGATAATACCAACTGGACGCCAACCAAGAGACGACTGTAGGCGCAGATTACGCCAAATCATTTCCGAGCTTGGGCCCCCGGCAAAAACGAAAACCGGAATTGGCCACCATTCAGTTGATCCCAGGTATTGTCTAACCAACTGCCTTGCAGATGGAACGACAACTATGGCGAGCAAACCAGAAATAACTATGGGCAAATACGCATAGATTGGTGGGTTCTTAAAAGCGCCAAACATGCAGATCGTCGCGAAATGGGAAAGCACAACCGCGTAGACTGTTTGACGAAGTTCAATAACCGGCTGCAATCCGATCCCGGGGTATAGTCGTAGAAACAATCCAGCCACGACGGTCATCACGATAGGAATGACCGAAGTCTGGACAATCCTCGCCGCATTGGAGCGTTCTAGGAACATCTCCATAAGCGCAACCACGACTGCATGGCAGCAAATGAGCGCGATAACATCTGCGCATAAAAGTGGCAAAGTAAACTTTGCATTTTGCCACCAGTATTGAAAGTGACGACTCCTTGACCAAGCAGTAGTTTTAGCGAAATTGACATCAAGCTCAGGCTTTTGCACTAAGCCATCCGCGATGTCTGGTTTATCGCTGTTTACCAAGTTGGGATTATTAATCGTCGACATTATTGCTTTTAAGGTAAGGCTAGATTTCCAAGTTTAGGTCCGCTTGGAAATGCGCGGTGGGACAATTCGAAAAAGTAAACTACTCTTTCGATGATTTTCGTTTCTTGGAACGCGAAGATGCAACACGCTCGGTGTAGTAACCGTTAGCTCGCTGTCCGTACGTCCCGTAACCGTATCCTACGTAATAGCCATCCTTGCCAATTGCTCCGTCATCCTCGAGATGACTTGCGTTCACGATCGTTCCAACGATTGTAGCCTGAACATCCCGGAGCATCGAAGTAGTTCTTTGCAGTTCAACGCGACTTTTCGGGTTAACGCGTACTACAACAATAACTCCGTCTGATACATCGGAAACTATGCAGGGGTCAGACACTGCCAGAACTGGAGGACAATCGAGTAATATGAAATCGTATTCCTGTTCTAGCTTATCGATCAAATCTTTGAATTCATTCGATCCTAGGAGTTCTGCGGGATTTTCCGGTATGGTACCTGCAGACAGGACAAATAAATTGTTCGCTTCGCAGGTTTGGAGCGCACTCTCAAGCGTCACTTTTTTATTCAACACATCCGATAAACCTTCTTTACCGCCGCAACCCAGAAGGGCTGCAACGGCGGGACGTCGTAAGTCACATTCGATCAACAGAATACGGCGTCCAGCTTGTGCCATGCAGCATACAAGGTTGGCTGTAATCGTCGATTTACCGTCCCCGCTATTTGAGCTCGTGATTGCAAAAACTTTGCCTTTGATCTCAGCGCTCTTAAAAAATATGCTGGTTCGCATCCCGCGGAAAATTTCGGACTCTTGCGATTGAGGGGTATGAACGGTGTAGACAATGGGGCTCACTGCCGAACCACGCTGTTGTATTTCCCGAAGTGTTTTTCGGTCTTCATGCTTGTTCATACGTGGAACGTAAGAAAGAATCGGAACTCCCGTTAGTGCTTCAATATCCTGGGAGGAACGAAGCGAGCGGTTTTTCAATTCAAAAAACAAAATACCAGTGGCCGCTGCACCCAGACCGCCGAGCGTACCCAACACGAGGCATATTGCCATACTTGGCCAAACTTCTTCTCCTACGTCGGCATCCTCTAATATCTCGTTGATAAAGCCAGCGTAGTCTTTTGTCATATTAATATCGCGGAGACGGTCTACCGTTTCCTTGAACAACTCTGTTTGTTGTGCAACTTTGGATCGCAAAGCTTCGCCTTCAATTTCATACGAGATCAATTTCTTAGCATCGCTTTCCGCGATAGCACTTGCGACCGTCAGCGATTGCTCAGAAATCAGATAAGTTTGCAAGTCATTCTTGAGCAAACGCACATAGGCATCGACAAGCTTCTTCGGTTCGATGATGGACTTTTCAGGGTCGAACGCAACATTGATCCCCTGTTGCTTCAAGTAGCCTTCGATCTCAGAAATCGATTCCTTGATAGCCATTACCCTAGGATTAAGCTCACCCAATTCTTGTACAGCAGATCTGTACTCCGCTCTCAACTTCAATAAGTTGGACGCTTCCGTTGTCGCTAGAGCAACACGTGTCGGCTGCTCTGCCATGAAACTTGCAGTTTGGGATTCGTTGTAGAAGATGTCTAAGAATATCCCAACTCGCACAGCGCTGGTGGGATCGATCAGTGCCATACGTTCAAGGTCCGAACCCTTTCTCGCATCGATTTCCTTCAACGATTTTTCAACCAGATCTAAACGCGAGGTCACTTCCGTTTTCTTTAATTGCAAGTCATTCAACTCGGTTTGGATTTGCTCGTACTTCAACTTTGAAATATTTGTGCTTTGTTCGTTGCTCCAAAGCATGGGGGCGTTTTGCCGGAAAGTCGCATACGCTTTTTCCGCTTCGTTCAGCTCTTTCTCTAGTTGTGTAGAGGCCTTTGCGATTAACGCGGCTGCTTGGTTATTCTTGTCCGCGAAGTTCTCATCCAAAAAATTCTGAAAACTATCAATGATCGCTGCAACAACTAATTGTGCGTCCTCTTTATTTGTGTGTTGGAAAGCGATCGTGATTGCTTGGGCATCTCGGCTTTGTCCTTCTCCACCCCGAGTGACTGTCAGATTTCGCGCGACATAAGCGGCGACCGACCTGTCCTTGGGCGACATCGCTTTGCGTAAGCTGTCCAAATCTTCGAGCTTGATTAGGCTCAACGAAGGGTCGTTGTTTTGAACGATTTCTGAAGCCGATTCTTGAGGAGAAACTGCATCCGTTGCCGGAAATGCACTTGGAGTTTCCTCACCTGCCGGCAAATCACTTGCAATTTGCGTATTGGTAGCCGCAGGTTGACCTTCAAGCGTCAATGCAGGTTGTTGAGGCGATGCCTGAGAGAGTGTGGAGCCTAATGGGTCAGCCGTCGACGCAGTCGACTTATTGATGTCCGCCGATACCGCACCGACTCCCTGGGAATTGGAAGAAATTGGTGTGTTGATGCCTTGGGGGGCCGTCAATCTTGTTGACGTTAACGATGCTTGGGAGTCTGACGTCTCTCGCAAAGAAACCTGTCCAATCACTTCCGATGACACGGCATGTTGTAAAGTACCAGCATTCGCCTGTGCATCGAATGCGTTGGCTTGCGTAGCAACTTGACTCTGAGGCTTATCTTCCAACGAGAAATCACCCTTCGTTTTGTCGTCAAAAACGATTTTTCCGTCGATTTTTCGATACTTCAAAACCTTCGACAATGTATTTGTTATTAGTCGGGGACTTTGCACCAGCATCACGTGCGTCGCTAGGATGTCTTCGTTGATAACCCCCCCCGTGTCACGAGTCCCTTCGACACCTTTTGCCGCCAAGTTCGAGTCCTTGGGGATAAGCATGATCGACGCTTTTGATTCGTAGATCGGTTCAGTCAACACTGCGTAGGTGCCCGAAAGCATCCATCCGATAAAAACGCAGCAACAAATCAAGAGCCAATAACGGTTCAAAATTCGAACAATGTCAAGCTCGAATTTTTCCGTCTTGGACCGAACATGCTTCTGAACGCGATTTGGTCGAACATTGTCAATCATGAATGGTCATTCTCACATTACGTTTTCATCAAATCGTGCACAAAGTCGCGACATGGCCAGCCCACTTTGCAAACCAGAAAAGCTGTTTATCTCTTTTGCCGTCATCGCTGGCGGTTTGTCGTCATCCTGTGACGCCCATGATTCTATCAGATAAAGGCCCAAAAGGGTAGCAAAAAATGGATTTTCAAGAATAGAAGCAAAAGGCAGTAAAAGACGACGCCACTTGTTTCAAAAGACACAAAGTAAGCTCTTTTCCTTAACAAACTGCTCTTCAAATACAAACTCTTGGTTCGACATTTTTTGAGCTGTTTCGACATGCCTACGCAAAATTTAGTTCCGGCAAAACAAGCACAAGGGAAAAACACAGAATAATCGTTATATTCCAATGGTCGGAAGAAGCTAGCAAACGTGGAGCCCGTGGAATATTCGTAAAATCCCTGCGACTTTTCGTCTCTTTCCCAGTCTACGAAGGAAGAGTTCTTTTCGTTTAACTTCCGATCGTTCGAGATAGACTGTTAGCCGCTGAACGGTAATTTTAGATTGCAAAGGCGATCCGAAACCCCTCTACTGGAATGATTGCTGACTAGTAAGGTTTCTATCGTCTGGTGGGTGTTCTAGCGCGAGCGACTTACCTTAACGGTAAAGATCGTAAAATCAACTTAACCGGTATTAACATTAAGCTCCCCATTTTCACGGTTTAGACTTCCTTGATCTCGACTCCCATTGATGACAACGCAATTCTGCTAACAGGTGCTACTGGCTTTGTTGGCCAATACTTGCTCCTCGACTTATTAGATTCGGGGAGACAGGTTGTCGTTCTTGCGCGAAATCGTCAAGCACAATCGGCTGCATTAAGAATTGAATACATCTTGCAGCATTGGGAGAAA
>JANMNK010000646.1:0-3899 GCA_031373875.1 Pirellulaceae bacterium
TCATCTCGCTCAATCTCATTACAGGGCGGCCGAGAAATCCTATCATTATTACCTCGATGCACGAAACATCGAGCGCCGCTCTCACCGTGAAACTGGTCACAAAGCGCTTTGCTATCCTGGGAATCTTGGGGAACCCCACAGCGTCCGCACGCCCCAAAACCGAAGCAGGATTCATGCAAAACTTGGACTCGCGAGTCAACCAATGCAAAAAAAGAGTCCGCCGGTCTGATGATCAAACCGACGGACTCTTCGAGACGATTTATGTAGTGAGTGTGCCTATAATTACCTAGGCGAAGTTGAGCACTCTGACGTGCAACCACAACTGTAATCTCGTTCAAAACCGTCCTTAGATACTTTCCAGGCTTGAGACCAGGGAAGTCGCGAGTTGTCTCCGCGAAAATTTTCACAGCCCACCGCTAATTCGGTCTCGATTTCATCCCATGATTTTCGGTTGAATTGTTTCTTAGCAAGAACGCCGTACCGAAAGGCTATATCGTAATCGGTGTATCCGAAGCGCCCACGGCTTTCTTCAGCGTCAACGTCACCGGCTTCGAATTCCGCGATTGCTTCATCAGCTTGAAGATTCGAAAGGTCGTCCGATAACATCTTTCCCGTCATTCCGCCGGTCAGGCCACCAACGACCGTGCCAACCACGGCTCCCATTGGCCCAGCAATCGAACCAGCCGCAGCGCCAGATACCGCACCGCCGATCAAAGTGCCTACTGCAACTCCAACTGGATGGGATTCTTCTGGCTGCTGCGGATGGTTTGAGCCCGTCTCGTCTGTAGATAAAACGGTTTGTTCAACTCGACGATCTTCTCCTGCGATATCATACGCAGTAGTTTGAACAAGATCGTCGTTATCTTCACGTCTCCTTGGAGTGCCGCCCATTTTAGAAGACCTCCAACTTGCTGTTATCGAATCGAATCAATGTATCTGCTGTAGGGGACGATTTCGAGTCCGCGAGCAGCACCACGATTTAGACGACATCTTTTCGGCGGATTGCACCGGTAAAGAGACTGATAACAAAAAGTACTAGGAAGAGGACGAACAGAATCTTCGCAATTTCAGCGGCGCCAGCGGCGATTCCACCAAATCCGAAAATAGCTGCAATCAATGCTAAAACAAAAAATGTGAGTGCCCACGACAACATGATTCCGCTCCTAAAAAGTAGTTTAGTAGTTTTGAGAAAGATCGGTTGATTACCGAACGAAATCAATGAACGCAAAGACCGTTCCATAAAAAATTTAAAGTCTCACGAGAATCAAAAAAGAGTTCCATTCCACTGCAAAAAGTAACGGTGAAACAATAATTTTTTTGCAGATGGACGATCGGCGATCAGACGAGTCCCGCATATGAACGATTGGCGAGCAGTGGCCAATGTCATTTCTATATGATGTCCGACGACACACTGTAAACGCCACCTTTGGGAGTTTGTGTTGATGAAATTGGATAATAGTCGTGTGATGGAATCGAATCTGCTCATCGAGTAAGATCAGACTCTCTTGCCCTCCATCCTGCCCGGAAAGACAAAACTGAATGATGATAAAATTCGACTTTGCCGCGACTATGCACAATCTGAACAACGATCGAGAAATGATGAATGCAATCGCTGAAATCGTCATAGCCGATCTACCACCCTTAGTGTCCGATCTTCGCCAAGCTTCAAAAGTAGGCGACAAGAAGAAGATGCGGCAGGCAGCTCATACGATCAAGGGATTAGCAGGAAATTTTCGCGCACAGCCGCTCGTTGACTTGGCCGGAAAACTCGAAACGGACATTGAAACGCTCCCTGAAAACAACATTTTATCGCTTGTTGACGAAGTTGATTTTATTACCAATGCGACGATTCAATCGCTGGGCGAAGAGCTGAAAATCGAGTCGAGCGCCCATCCAACTACTCCTTGATTTGTTCCCACATTGCTGACTCGCCCCGCATTTCGGGTAAGCTATGGCATAGGAATTGCGAACGCTTTACGGATCACCAATATTGGTGTCTAGCTGCCTGAGAGATTCTCAATCAAGCAGCGTGAGCGGTCATCGATCAATTCATGCCATTCTTGTTTTCGCAGGGGTTAATAAAACAATGGAACGTTTTCAACTTGGAAGTTGGGTCGCGGTAGAAGGTGGTGTTCATTTTCGAGTATGGGCTCCGAATGCGGAGAAAGTCTTCGTTGTTGGAGACTTTAATGATTGGGACGGACAAAAGCACCCCATGCAACGCGACGACAAGGGATGTTGGTATGCTCGCGTTCCCGAAGCTGCCGTAGGGCATGAGTACCGCTACGAAATACAACGTGGGGATGACCGTTTTACTCGAGTCGATCCCTATGCTGTCGATGTGACCAACTCAGTTGGAAACGGGGTCATTTCTGATCTTTCATTCGATTGGGGTAGTGGTGAATTCCATGTTCCATCAAAGAACGATCTCGTTATCTACGAACTACACGTAGGCACGTTCAATGTCGCTGAGGATGGAAAGCCCGCGACGCTCGACGATTGTGCCAAGCGATTGGATTACTTGCAAAGTCTCGGAATCAACGCCATTGAATTGATGCCGTGTGCTGAGTTTGCTGGCGAATATTCGTGGGGCTACAACCCCGCTCACCTCTTCGCAGTCGAGCGCGCTTACGGTGGCCCGATGGCGCTCAAGCGATTTATTAAGGCTGCTCACGATCGAGGGATGGCTGTCATTCTCGATGTTGTCTACAACCATTTTGGACCAAGTGATTTATCTTTGTGGCAGTTTGACGGTTGGTCCGAAAACGGAAAAGGCGGAATCTATTTTTACAACGATTGGCGAAGCAGCACTCCTTGGGGTGAAACTCGACCTGATTACGGCCGATCTGAAGTTCGCGAATTTATTCTGAACAACGCCCGATTCTGGCTAGAAGAGTTTCACGTAGATGGGCTGAGACTGGATATGACCTTGTACATTCGTCATGTGCGTGGCGATGGCGATCCAGGTGCAGAATTGCCTGAAGGATGGCAGTTGACACAATCGATCAATGAAATGGTCCATCGAGATTTTCCAGGCTGCATTACGATTGCAGAAGATTTGCAAAATAACGACTGGCTAACAAAGAATGTCGCCGACGGTGGTGCCGGGTTTGATTTGCAGTGGGACGCAAACTTCGTTCATCCTGTCCGTCGATGTGTGATTCCTGTGGACGACGCTGCACGATCCTTGGATGATATCAAACTTGCGATTTTCTCGACGTACAACGGCGATGCGCATCAGCGAGTTGTATACAGTGAGTCGCACGATGAAGTTGCCAACGGCAAAGCTCGCGTTCCCACGGAGATCGATCCAGATTCGCCTGAAAGTTATTATTCGAAGAAGCGTTCCACGCTTGCAGCTGCGCTTGCATTAACCGTGCCCGGCGTGCCTATGATTTTCCAAGGCCAAGAGCTCTTGGAGGATGAGTGGTTTCGCGATACGGATCCGATTGAATGGTCACGCCGAAACAATTTTTCTGGTATCCATCGGATGTATCGTGACTTGATACACCTTCGCAGAAACATGACGAACGAATCGAAGGGTCTGACTGGGACCGGTGTTCAGTTAGTTTACGAAAGTTACGAAAACGGTGTGCTTGCCTTCCATCGCGGGGGATCTGAGGGCGAAGTGGGGGACGTCATTGTTTTGCTGAATGTTACTCACGAAACGCGCGAAGGTATCGCCGTCGCAATGCCTCACACTGGCCGCTGGGATGTTCGATTCAATTCAGATTGGTCAGGTTACTCGGGGGATTTCGACGATATCGCGTTGAACTCGGAAATCCAAATTGATGGCTCGAACCGGATTGGACATTTCAGTTTAGCTCCCTACAGCATGCAAATCGCAGTTTATCGTGGAGAGGTGAACGAAACGGAAACATCCTCTGGAAGTCAAGACC
>JANMNK010000674.1:0-6638 GCA_031373875.1 Pirellulaceae bacterium
CATACAAAATCACCGTACGCGCCACGTCAACGGATGGATCGACGGCCGATCAAGTCTTTACAATCAACTTGAACGATCTTGACGAATTCGATGTTACGACGCCAAGTGATTCCAATACAACAATCAATGCAGTCAATGAAAATGCAGCAAACGGAACTTTGGTTGGAATCACCACCGTTGCCATTGATGCCGATGCGACGACCAACGCCGTAACCTATTCCTTGGTAAACAACGCAGGCGGACGTTTTGCAGTCGACGCGAACACCGGGATCGTTTCCGTTGCCAACGGAACTTTGCTCGATCGCGAAACGGCAGTTTCCTACAACATCACCGTGCGTGCGACTTCGCAAGATGGTTCCACAGCCGAAAATACCTTTACTATCAATCTGAACGATGTCGACGAGTTCGATACCTCTGCTGTCACGGACTCCAATCTGTCTGTCAATTCCGTTGCTGAAAACTCTGCGACCGGAACGGTGGTCGGAATCACTGCTTTTGCAAACGATGTCGACGCGACCAACAATACAGTTACTTACTCTCTCGATAACAATGCGGGCGGACGATTCGCGATCGATAGCAATACCGGCGTCGTCACCGTCGCCAACGGAACGCTTCTCGATTATGAAGCTGCCACGTCGCATGCCATCACGGTTCGCGCAGCGAGTACGGACGGATCATTCTCTACGCAGAACTTCACCATCGCATTGACTGACGTCAACGAAGGTGCCGTGGGGCCGGTAAGCGATAACAATGCTGCAGCAAATTATGTCTTGGAAAATGCTGCCAACGGTTCGTCGGTTGGAATCACGGCCAATGCAACGGATCCGGATGCAACGGCTACGATTACATATAGCCTCGACAATGACGCGGGTGGCCGTTTTACGATCGATGCAAACTCCGGTATCGTGACTGTCAACGGGGCTATCGATCGAGAAACTGCGGCAAGCTACAACATTACCGTCCGCGCGTCTTCCAGTGACGGGTCCTTTGCCACACAGAGCTTTGCAATCAACATCGGTGACGTTGACGAATTTGATACGGGATCAGTCACCGATACGAATTCGGCCATCAACACCGTCAACGAAAATGCGAGCGTCGGGACACTTGTCGGAATAACGGCCTTGGCAAGCGATGCGGACGCGACAACGAATACGATCACGTACAGTTTGCAAAACAATGACAGCGGAAGATTTGTTATCGGTGCTAACTCGGGCATCATAAGCGTCGCGGGAGCGATCGATCGCGAAGTCCACGGAGCGTCTCGAAACATTGTGGTTCGAGCGACTTCGCTCGACGGATCGTACACCGATCAAGCTTTTACGATCAACATCGTAGACGTCGATGAGTTCGATGTCACAAATCCGATTGATACCAATGCAGCCGTAAACGAAGTTAATGAAAATGCGACAATCGGAACCTTGGTAGGTGTTACTGCTTTCGCGTCGGATTCTGATGCAACCACAAACGGCGTGTTGTATTCCTTGGCGAACGATGCGGGTGGACGGTTTGCGATCGATGCGAATACCGGTGCGGTGACTGTCGCGGGTGCGATTGATCGCGAAATAGCAGCTTCCTATAACATTACGGTTCGTGCCACTTCGCAAGATGGCTCCATCGCAGATCAAGTGTTCACAATCGCAATCAATGACCTTGACGAATTCGATGTAACAACGCCAATCGATTCCAACACGACGATCAACGCAGTGGATGAGAACGCAGCAATCGGCACTCTGGTGGGCATCACCGCTTCATCGATTGATTCCGACGCGACTACCAATGCGGTAACGTATTCCTTGGTGAACGATGCCGGCGGAAGGTTTGCTATCGATGCGAATTCCGGCGCCGTTACCGTTGCTGGAGCGATCGATCGCGAAGTCGCAGCTTCCTATAACATCACCATCCGAGCCACGTCCCAAGATGGATCCATTGCCGATCAAGTCTTTACCATCGCAATCAATGATGTCAACGAGTTCAATGTGACACCACTGTTGGATGTCGATAGCACGTTGGATGTACTGAATGAAAATTCCGCAGTAGGAACGGTAGTTGGCCTAACCGCCTTTAGTGAGGATAGCGACGCCACCAATAATATTGTTACGTACTCGCTTATCGACAATGCAGGCGGTCGATTCGCAATCGATGCCGTATCTGGTGTTATCACGGTCGCTGGTCAAATCGATTTCGAAACGCAAACCAGCCATACAGTTGTTGTTCAGGCGACCAGTCAGGACGGGTCATTCGCGAATGCGACCTGGATAGTTGACGTTGAAAATCTAAACGAAGCGCCGATTGCCCAGAGTGATGTTTGGTCCGTAAGTTCTATTTCAGAGACGACATTTGTTCTACTTGGCGCGATGAATAATGATATAGATCCGGATGGCGACCCTATGCAGCTTGTCATCTTTGGGTCTGCTATCAACGGAACCGTGAGCGCCGACTTAATGGGCAACATTACGGTAACGGTCGCTTCAGGATTTACCGGAGATGTGCAATTCGATTATTATGTGACCGACGGATCGACAGACTCCGCAATTGTTCAGAGTACGGTCCGAATCGTATTAACGGCCATTGGTCCAACTGGAGGCGGTCCAAGGGATGATAACTCATCCTCAAGTGACGACGATAACAAAGAAAAGGAACTTGCCGAGCCACCTCCAATATCGGTAGTTCGCAGCAGTCTCGACTCCCTTGATATATCGAACAAGCCCTCTGAAATCGTCCAGGGCATTCGTGTCTACGCAGCAGCGGCTGACGATTCGTTTCAAGACGACCGTTCTTTAGAAACGGGCAATCAGACGCGTCGGCAATGGTACGACAAACACATTTTGCTACAAGATCAACTCTGGTCGTACAGCTTGCTGGAAGATTGGCAATTGAAGGAACTCGAAGGCAAAATGGACCCTCGATGGATGCTGTTTAACGATCTTGGATGGGACACGGAAGAGGACACAGGCCAGAGTCAATTTGGAATTGAATCGGCGGTCATCAAATCTTTGATCGGCGCGGGTGCGATCATTTACCTACTGCAAAGCAGTCCTTTGCTGACTACTTTGTTGTTTACAACACCGGCTTGGTTTCATTTCGATACATTGACCATTTTGGGTTCCAATAGCACCCAACATAAAGGTCATGACGACGACGATGACGAACTAAAGATTTTGGACAATTAGGAAACGCGGGCGAGTTATTGCGCCTATAAGAACGATTCAAATATGAAACGACTATCAATGAGTAACAAGATCGCGGGTATTTTGACTACCCTTTCGATCTTCCCGATCCTTGTCGCGGGCTGGGTTGGCGTATTACCAACAGGCGACGAGGAATTGATGCAACGCCGCGCCTCTTTAAGCGAACAGCTAGCGAACAGTTGTGCAGCGCAAATCGCGACGCACGACATGTCGGCCATTGAATCACAGCTGAAATCATTATCACAAACCGGCGTTCGCGGCATCCGGCTACGTCGATTTGACGGATAGACTCTCTACGCAAGTACCCAACATGAGGAATATTGGAAACCGAATCCACAGCAAAAAGGACTCAATGATTGCATTACGGTTCCTATCATTCGGAACGACAAACGTTGGGCGGTATGTGAAATATCCTTTGCTCCAACTGAATGGTGGAAACGCGATTGGGCGCGTTATGGAATCTTGTTAGGCTTGGGACTTGCGCTCAATGGCGTATCCTTTGTCGTGTTCCTATTCCGTATTCTATCCGTGCTTGACCCTAACAGTGCGGTGCCTAAACGTGTCCGCAATACACTTGACACCATCGTTGGCGGTGTTGTTGTTTTGGATGGCTGCGGTCGCATCATGTTGGTGAACGAATCATTTTCCAAAGCCGCTGGAAGGCCGGCGGCAAAAATGATTGGAACTCGCTTAGAGTCTCTACCGTGGCAGCGAATCAACCAGTCAACATTCCCTTGGGATCTCGTCTTCAAAAACCGCGAACGTGCGACCGGTTACAAACTGTTTCTGCAAGATGCATCCGGTCATGAAAAGTGCTTCGTTTCAAATGCAACACCCATTTTTGATGCGAAAGATAAATTGGCTGGTGTATTGCTTAGCTTCGAAGACATTACGGAAATGGAAGTACAACGCGTCAAGCTGATGAATACGCTTGAAGACCTTGAGCACTCCAGAGAACAAATACGCCGCCAAAACGACGCTCTCAAAGAAATCGCTTCCCGCGACGCTCTAACGGGAGCCCTCAGCCGTCGAGCTTTATTCGAGAATTTGGACGTGCTGTGGCAGAAAGCAGTTTCATGCAAATCGCGTTTGGTCGCAATCATGCTCGACGTCGACCATTTCAAACGGCTTAACGATACGCATGGCCACGCGGCAGGCGATATGGTGTTGCGGCAATTGGTAAATGTCGTGGGCAACGCAATTAGCGTAACTCATTTGCTTGGTCGTTACGGTGGAGAAGAATTCTGTATCTTATTGCCGGATATCGACCTTTCTGAAGGAGTGCGCGTCGCTGAGAAAGTTCGCCTTGCGATCGAAACACAATTGGCTAACCCCTATAAAGTTACCGCTAGTATCGGCGTTTCAGCTGTCGAGCTAAATCCGAGCTCGTGTCAGATGATGTTGGAACAAGCCGACAAGGCACTCTACGTCGCCAAGCATAGCGGCCGAAATGCTGTTCGCCAGTGGAACCCCTCGATGGACAAAGTCGAGCCCGCACCTAAGAAAAAGGATGTGCATCCGCCCGCTGTCCAGCCAAACACTCTCACGCCGAGCGCAAATCGCGAAGAACAATTCCAAGCAGAAGAATTTCGCGTTGACGATTTGCCAGTGTCTTACCAAGCCGTCGTGGCGCTGCATGCAGCGCTGTCCTACAAACATGCCGACACTGCACTGCACTCGCAGCGAGTTGCCGAATCCAGCATTGCTGTCGCTCGCGGTTTGATGTCGTTCCGCGAACTCTTCTTGTTGGAAATTGGCGCCTTATTACATGATATCGGCAAGATTGGCGTCCCAGACGATGTTCTGCTCAAACCCGGAAAACTTGACGAGAATGAGTGGCGTGTCATGGAAACGCACGCTGAAATTGGCGTCGAAATTATCCAATCCGCATTTCACTGCAAAGAACTGACGGATGTTTTAGCATTTCACCATTGTCGATTTGACGGAAGCAATCAACCGATTAGTTCACCCATAGGCAATGACATTCCTCTCGCAGCCAGAATCGTCGGCATTGCGGATGCATACGATGCGATGATTTCGGATCGCGTATATCGTAAAGGTCGACCACCTACCGAGGCATTTGAGGAATTACGTCGCTGTGCAGGAACTCAGTTTGACCCAATACTGGTCGAGCGTTTTATCGAACGTCAGACTGCGGAGATTGTCAGCCATCGCAATACTTCGGAAAAGGTCTTCCATCGCAGCGCGGTTCATGTTGGACAACAGCTTGAACGAGTTCTCCACGCATTCGAGAACAAGAACACCGCTGAGCTGAAAAGCCGACTGCATGCTTTGCGACTGTCGGCGGAAAAATGCGAGATGCCAAATATTATGAAACTGGTAGATGCGCTTCGTGAAGAGCTGACTGAGGGTGACTCTCCTGACTGGGATCTCCTGTTACCAATTTTGCAAAGTCTCGTAGATTGTTGCTTGCTCGTACAAAGATCGTATCTCCACGAACTTGGCACGAAACCGATTTTGTTGCTGGAATCGCTGACCAACGACCCCTCTGCGGTTGCCGATCACGTCAAAGTCGTTGGAATTGGTACTTCGAATCTTTCCTCAACTCCAGTTTCGGTATAGCTTTATAGGTTGTTTCACAACATCGAACCAACCCCTTTAATTGAAATACCTCGAGTGAAGCTTCAAACTACAGTCGACGCAAGACTGCCGCAGCCGGCACGGCAATTGTTGATGGTTGTCAAATCGCTTAGCAAGGCGAGCAAATTGCTTGCGGAGCAACACATTCACGATGGCCGCGTAACGGTAAACGGTCGAATCCGCACGCAGCCTTTTTTTCGCTTGGAAATTGGCGATCGCATCGATGTGGAATTTGAACAACCCGTTACTGTTTCCAGCATCGATAAAAAAGCGGGCGGACGAGTCTTCGAAATGCTCTTTGAAGACGATTACATTGTCGTCGTCAACAAACCGCCGAATCTATTGACCGTTCCGACGCCGCACAAAGAGAAAACGACGCTCATCAGTCAAATCGATCGTCATTTGAGAAAACGTGGCTCTGATCAAAAAGCGTTTTGTGTCCATCGACTCGATCGTGGCGTTTCCGGCATTCTCGTTTTTGCAAAAACTTTGGAGACGGCAGAAAAACTCCGCGATCAATTTGCCGAACGCAAACCCAAACGCCAGTATGTCGCAATCCTCGCTGGTTCACTTGAGCAAACGGAGGGGACATTTCGGACTTACTTGGCCAGCGATTCGGACCTCACTCAATTCTCGACCAGTAACTCCGCCGAAGGACAACTTGCGATTACGCATTTCCGAGTTATCGCAAAGTGGCCAAGTGCCTCCATGGTCGAAATCTGGCTTGAAACCGGTCGGCGCAACCAGATCCGAGTCCATTTTGCCGAAGCTGGCCATCCTGTGTTGGGGGATCCTCGGTATCAGCGCAACATGGCGACGCATCCGTACTGGCCCTTCGAGAGAATCGCG
>JANMNK010000686.1:0-8353 GCA_031373875.1 Pirellulaceae bacterium
GGAATTAGTGGATGCGATGCCAAGTCCCTGGCTGGAAGTTGTCATTCACCAGCATATGCCGATGTTCCACATGGAGCACTGCGTCTTTTGTAGCGTCATATCGCCCGGCACTAACAAATCGAATTGCGGTCGGCCTTGTGACCGGCATGATGTCCGACTAAAAGATCGAATCGGCGTCGAACACATCTTGCATGCGGATATCGGTTGTCGCAACACGTTATACAACGGTGTTGCACAAAGCGGCGCGGAAGCAGTAAAGCCTCTCATCGAAAGAGGCGTTCAGCATTTTCGAGTGGAATTACTGCGAGATATTCCCGCGGATGAAGTCAAGAAACTTGTGAATCTCTATCAAGACCTGTTGGCGGGCAAAATGAACGGTGCCCAAGTCTGGCAAACTTTGAAAGCTCAAAATCGTTTAGGCGTAACGCGTGGGACGCTGGAGCATCCTCGCAATCCGCTTGCAATTCTCTAATGAAATATAAAATGGAAAAACGTGTCGTTATCGTCGGTGGTGGTTTTGGTGGATTGGCTGCAGCACGCGCGATGAAGCGTTCGCGGTTTGCGATTACGTTAGTGGACCGCCGGAACTTCCATTTGTTCCAACCCTTGCTCTATCAAGTGGCGACGGGAGTGTTGTCGCCCGCGAATATTGCTTCGCCGCTCCGTGGCATATTGCGAAGGAACAAGAACTGCCAAGTCTTATTGGCCGACGTGGTTGGGTTTGATGTCAAGCAACGTAAGGTCTTGCTCGCCGATGGTCAGCTTGACTACGACGCTTTGATCATTGCCTCTGGCGCGCAGCACAGTTACTTTGGGAATAACCATTGGGAGCAGTTCGCGCCCGGGTTGAAGACGTTGGAGGACGCAACGGAGATTCGCAAACGCGTCTTGAGTGCTTTTGAACGCGCGGAACGCGAAGAAGACACAGAAAAACGTCGCGCGCTGCTTACGTTTGTGATCGTTGGAGCAGGTCCGACAGGAGTTGAGTTGGCGGGAGCACTATCGGATATCGCGAATAACACATTGCGGAATGTTTTTCGGGCAATCGATCCAACGACAGCGCGCATCATATTAATCGAAGGTGGTAAAGAAGCATTGGGCGCCTATCCGCCGGAACTGTCCGCCAAAGCACTGGATGCTCTTAAACGGTTAAAGGTCACCGTCATGCTGCAAAGTCAAGTGACCGACGTACGACGCGAAGGTGTTGTGGTCAAGCGAGACGGAAATGACGAATTTATTCCGTCGGCAACCATGATTTGGGCAGCAGGTGTCGCTGCCTCTCCCTTGGGTAAAAAGATCGCCGAAGCAACTGGCATTACTCTGGATCGTGCGGGTCGAGTCATTGTCGAGTCGGATTTGTCGATCGCGAACTTCCCCGAGATTTTCGTCATAGGTGATTTGGCAAGTTTTTCCCATGGCGTATCGAAGCCCTTGCCAGGCATGGCTCCTGTTGCCATGCAGCAGGGCAAATACTTGCGACGTCGAATTGAAGAACTATTCGCGGGGCGCCCCGCATCGAAAACATTCAAATATTTCGACAAAGGAAGCATGGCGGTCATCGGACGATACGCAGCGGTCGCCGTTGTCGGCAAACTAAAGATGAGCGGATTCATCGCGTGGCTTGGCTGGTTGTTTATCCACGTATTGTTGATCACGCAATTTCGAAACCGGCTGCTGGTGCTCATCCAGTGGGGTTGGACCTATTTTACTTTGGACCGATCGGCACGATTGATAACCAACGTCGAACCGGAAGCAAACGATCCAAAACCGGCGTAGAAAAGTTTGTAACGCGACAAGGAATGACGAGAACTACCACGAATGCCCGCTAATTTCGTCTCGTCGGATTATGACTTACTTGTTAGACTAAAGCCTCGAAATACAAGGAAGTTTGTGGAGGCGGGGCCATGCCGAACGTACTAATTATTTTGTTGTGGGTTGGCGGTATCATACTGGCACTCGGCTGTTGGGTGCGTTTGGCAGAGTCACGACGCCGCGAAATGACCAAACTGTTTTCCGCCTATTTGCGACAACACGAATCGAAACAGATCCAAGACAAGAACAACCCAAAACCAAAAGCGGATAGCAACGACTAGCCCACGTAGCGTACTCTCAAGATGAACCAGCCGATCAACAAGAAACTTTATATCGAAACTGTCGGATGCCAGATGAATGTCTTGGACTCCGAAATGGTTGTCGCAGCACTTCGCAAGGAAGGCTATTCGCTCGTCTCGAAGCCAGAAAACGCCGACGCCATTCTGTTCAACACGTGCAGTGTTCGCGAACATGCCGAAGAAAAGATTTACAACCACTTGGCGGTCCTGAAACAGCTCAAGTTGGATCATCCTGAAAAAGTTATCGGCGTCATGGGATGCATGGCCCAAAAAGACCAAAAAGCTGTCTTTGAACGGGCACCTTACGTTGATCTGGTCGTGGGTCCCGGACAGTTGCAACGCATTCCGGAATTGATCGCCAAGATCGAGCAAGGCGAAAGCAAACAATTGGCCGTCAGCCTTGGTCGGCGCGAGGGAGCTCAAGAAGACATTCGGCGAAGCCACGAAACGTTCGATCCACTGCGCGACCCCGAGATGAGGCCGACGCCGTTCCAAGCTTACCTCCGAATTCAAATTGGCTGCGACAAGTTTTGCACGTATTGCATCGTGCCGATGACGCGGGGTCCCGAGCAAGGTCGCTCGCCGCAACAGATCGTTGCCGAAGCGGAGTTGTTGGCTCGTCAAGGTTGCAAGGAGATCGTGCTGCTTGGCCAGACCGTCAACAGTTACAAGTACGTCGATGGCGACCGGACAACGCGATTGGCTGACTTGTTGGAGATGCTCCACCCCATCGCTGGTATCGAGCGAATCAAGTTCGTGACCAATTATCCCAAAGACATGACTCGCGAATTGCTTCAAACCGTTCGCGATTTGCCCAAATGCTCGCCTTACCTCCATGTGCCTGCTCAAACGGGTTCGGATGCGGTACTCAGGCGGATGAAGCGTGGCTACACGATTGCGGACTACTTGGAGATGATGGATCGGATCAATGAGATTATTCCAAAGCCATCCGTGTCGAGTGATTTCATTGTCGGCTTTTGTGGCGAAACGGACGAAGAATTCCAAGCAACCGTGGACTTGGTGAAACGCTGCCGGTTCAAAAACAGTTTCATTTACAAGTATTCCGTGCGTCCAGGTACAAAGGGTGCCGAGATTTTCGAAGATGATGTTCCCGAAGTGGTCAAGCAGGAGCGAAACAACGAGCTGCTGGCAGTACAAAACGCGATTTGCCAAGAACTTAATAAACAATTTTTGGGGCAAGCCGTCGAAGTACTAGTAGAAGGACCGAGCAAGTTGTCGGTTCGCCGCAATGAGGTCGGTCCGTTGCGGCAGATGATTGGTCGGACGCATTGCGATCGGATTGTCGTGTGGGATGGTCACGAACGGCAAGCCGGTCAGTTGTTACCAATCCTCATTCATGATGTTAGTAGTCACACGATGTTTGGTTCGGTAAAAACGCATGAAATCACGCCCGACGTTGTGCCACTGCAATTGCTCGCTCGCTAAGTTGTCGCCTGGGTGCGACAGACGATTTGTCGATGCGCACGTCGTGATTGCAGCGAGCACGTTTTTGCAGAGCCATTATTCGAAGTGCTTTTGCTGTCAGGGCCCCTGTTCGCCGGAGTTGAGCCGATGATCGTGGATCGAATTGATCGCTTGATCAACTGGCTTAAATGGCCGAGTTCCATCGTGAGCTTGGTGGCGTTGCCTTTCGTGGCTTGGTCCTTGATCCTATTGACGTTGCGCATTCCGAATCATCCGTGGAACGCTGTTACTTTTCTTGGTGGGATTGTTGCATTCGTGTTGCTGTGGCGAGCTTTCCTAGCCAAGAATTGGGCCGGAAGGTGGATCATTCGGTTTGAACATGAGCTGACTCACTTGTTGTTCGCGGTCGCGACTGGTCACAAGATATTGCGTTTCAAGACGAACGAACAGGATGCTCAAGTCAAGTATCGCGGCCAAGGCAACTGGCTCATCATGGCTGCGCCGTATTTTTTTCCTACAGCCGCGTTGATTCTCTGGTTGCTTTCGTTCCTGATGCCCATCGGATTTCTCCCCTGGACCAATTTCTTCCTTGGCCTTTCTGTTGGTTTTCACGTTGTGTCAGGAATACACGAAACGCACGTCGGCCAAGACGATCTGAAGCAGCTTGGCTGGAGTTTCTGCTGGATGTTCCTCCCCGCAGCCAACCTCTTCACGCTCGGCCTACTCATCTCCATGGCCCTTGAAGGATTTAGCGGCGTCCGCTACTTCATCACCAGCCTCTACCACCCCCTCATAACCTACCTGCCGCAGTTGCAAAGTGTTGGCACCGGTGTTTGACCGCCAGAGGGCTCTTCAGTGAAGAAACTGAGCGGCAATTTTTTTTGCTGGCAGTTCGCGGAATGGAATAGCTAACTAAAATTCGCCCTACTGACATCAACGCGGCAGAAGACTTTCTAAGCGTCGAATGTGTACAGTAGTATCGAGTGAAGCGAACGCAAGCCATTTTTCATCAAGAGAAACGGCAACCGTAAGGACACCTGTTGGAAACTCATGCACAATATGTGCACGGGGGTCGCCGACATCTGTAATGGATATGAATGCGACCAGATTATGATATTGATGCGGCATTTTTTGCATATTTCCCCAGGCAACCACAAATCTATCTTGGCCAACAAAAATTGGTCCGGCGATAGCGTATGCATGCGGGATTTCGGAAGTGCTTGTCACACCATTGCGAGAGATTGACACTACCCCTGTCCTCGCTGGCCACTTATCTTCCCCATGGAAATCATTGTCGACAAATGCAATGCATTCGCCTTTCGAATCGCAGGTCCAATTCGCAATCCTACTCGACAGCTTAGGGACATGGATTTCGTCCAATTGCCTGGGGTGGTCGACGACGAACCGTAATCCCTGATGTGGTTCTTTGTGGGAATTGAAAGGAGAATCAGGATAGCTTCCGATAAGGAATCGCCCAGAGCGATCAAACTTTAGATTCTCAACAAAGCTGGATGTCGCTGGCGAGTCGATTCCAACGATCTGCTCGCTACCAATCTTCTGAAAGCCGAGAACGATTTTCTGCTTTGCAGCTCTCACAGATTCATCGCTCGCCGAAGAACCCAAGATAGAGCTACGCAAGATATCGTCGATTTTTCTTTCAAGCTGAGCCCTGTTCTGCACTTGCTTTGATCTGTGAAGAAAGAATACATGAGTTAGTTTTCGAGTTGCCATATCCCAGGTTATAAAAACACCATCTTTGTCAACGTAATTGAGCTCTTTTCCGGAATTGCCAAACGCAATCGGCATGTATAGTGGATGTGACTTACCGTCGACTTGCATAAGCTTTTCTCCCTGCCGCGAGTAAACATCCAGGTAATCGGGTCTCTTGGTCGCAATCAAGCCTGGCTCTGGGCTTGTCGAGACAACTTGTCCGTTTAGCCGAAAAACGGGATCCTTCAGTTCCTTCTCTTTGAGGTCAAACACGCATGTATCGAATCCCGACGTGATGATGGTATTCGAGTCAAGCCAATTCATTCTGCGGATATGCGACAATGGACGCATGCCCGATTGATTCCAAATCGTTTTTGAATCGAGGTTGAGGACCATGACACGATTATTGTGGAAAATAACAAGTGGATCCTTTGGGAACTCATCGGCATAGTTGCTCTTTGTCCACTCTGAGAATTGCTCGTCACGTCGCGTTCCGTTTTCGAGATCGATCATCGACAAAAGATAGCTGCCATCGGTTCCATGCGAGAAATAGACGTAATATTCACTCCACAACGTTGCATCAATATTGTGTAACTGAGGCCAATTGCTATCGTGTGTCAAAGTCCAAACCAAGTCCAGCGTCTTGCAGTCAAAGGCCTGCCAACGATCATTACCCCAATCATGAACGACAAGTCGCTTTAGTGTCCTGCAATATTGAATTGTGGCAGACAGCTGCGCAGTCCAGTTTTCAAGTTGTTTACTAACGGCACTGTCTATACCGGTTGATTCGCGAACACTTAAATTTCCTTTTAAGCTTATTGACGCTACGCGATTATCTTCCACCGGTGCGAGATCGATTATCTCTTTGACCTTTTCAGCTTCGTAAAATTCACCGTTATCTTTTTTCGATAATCGAATCGCGGTTCCCCGGTACAGGGCCCAAATGCCGATGGGGTTTTCAAGGAAGAATATTCGAGAATTGATCGAACCGAGTGAATCGCCAGTATCGAAGTTAAACTCTCCCTTCGCAGAGTAGAGGGTCGAACGGCGTTCAAGGGTCGTCGCATCAAAGCTCACTATTTGCCATTCGTCTCTTGCAATAATCAGAGCAACAATTGATTGGGAAGACTGATCATAGGTCGCACAGATAATCTCTCCCGCCATCTTTCCGGATATAGAATCGAATGGTACTTGAAATTCTGCCTTGGTTTTTCCGCTTTTCAAATCAACGCGTAACAGTGAATATTCGGTGAAAAACCATGCGTCTTGATCGAGAACATGCACAATTGGCTTGTAGCCGACATATGGGAGAAAATAATCCGCGCTCCCAACTATTCGGCCGTCCCAGTCATCTTGAGGAGGAACATCCTGGCAGGAGGCTTTTTTGACGAAGCCAACACTAATCAAAATCCATAAGGAGGTGATCAAAATATTGATGAGCAGAGAATGGCGATTCACGTTTTGGCTCACGCTAAGAAAAATTCGTCAAAATGCATGCAGATCGTTGTGATTGTAGTTCAATGGTTTGCACTCGGGTAAAGTCATAAACTTTAATTTCGAGATCGAAATTGCGGAAACCTTGAGAATTCACAAATTCAAAGAAATGAACTTCCTTGACTGTGAATTTGGAACGGTGCGGTTTTAATCAGAGAAATTTTCACCGCAGTCAAACTGTCGCGATGCTTCCACGGTAAATTTCGGTTCCCGAAATCTATTTGACGAGATCGTCGTTATGACTGTGCTTGGAGCGACAGTTGAGCGCGGATGAGGCGGGATAGCATGGGGGTGGCGGAGGTGTGGGGGATGGCGAGCTTGGCTATGGAGTTGGTGATGAGGGTGAGCTGTTCGGGGGCGGGCATGGTGATGACTAGGAAGATGACGTATCGATCGCCCAGCCGACAGAGTCCGCCATTGCCGCCGTCTAAATAAACTTGACGAATCTCAATACCAGCATTGGCAACGATAGCGAGTGCTTCTTCTAACAATTCGATTGTGTTCGTCGTGCTCACCGCATTCTCCTTGATACCAACCTAAGTTGCCTAATCGCCATCTCCTTGGCCGCCGTGATTGTATGGGTTTGTGCTTTAGTTCACTACCTGAATCCGTCGATTCTGAAGGATGTACGAACGAATCGAATTTGCAGGAGTCCATCTCTTGCTAGCATTCCGCGTTGATCGCAAGGGGTTGGATATGTCTGCGGCCGAGATCACTCATCAAGATCCCACGTCAATCGAGCTTCGAGTGGATTCCGAATTGGAAGCCTTGCAGCAGCAAGTCGAGCACATGCAGCGACTGTGCGCGATTGGCGAGTTGACCAGTGCGACGACACATGAGTTCAATAACTTGCTGATGACGATTTTGAACTATGCAAAGCTGGGGCTTCGCCAGCAAGACAACGCGACGCGCGAAAAAGCCTTCACCAAAATTCTCGACGCCGGAAATCGAGCCGCGAAGCTGACGAATAGTATCTTGGGGATGGCCAAGAACCGAAGCGGGGATTTGGAGCCGACGGACTTGGCGGTGGTGATTCACGATTCCCTGATGCTGCTCGAGCGTGAGCTTCGACGTTATCGCATTTCGGTAGAAACGCAGCTTGAAGAATGCCCGCCTGCGATGGCGAGCGGAAACGACATCCAGCGATTGCTGTTGAATTTGATTACGAACGCACGGCAAGCGATCGGAGAAGGCGGCCAGATTCGCATTCGGTTGCAGCATGAGCCAGATACACAAAGCGTTGTGCTGATGGTTCGCGATACGGGTAGCGGTATCCCGCCAGAGTTGCTTCCCCGGATCTTCGAGCCGTTTTATTCGACGAAGAAGCGTCCCGATGAAACGGGTAAAGGCGGTACAGGTTTGGGGCTGTCGATTTGCAAGAAGATTATCGATCAGCATCGCGGCAAAATTCGCGTCGAGAGCAGTCCCGGCAAAGGTACCGCTTTCTTTATTAGGATTCCGACGTTTCGTGCGGATGCAACTACGTAGCACGGGTTTTAACCCGTGACTTGCGGCATGATGCGGTGGGGATATCGTTGGCGGTGGTTTCGAGGCGGGAGCCTCGGGTGCAGCACGTAGCAAGGCCGGAGCCTTGCTACGAGGATGAAGAGGTA
>JANMNK010000732.1:0-4594 GCA_031373875.1 Pirellulaceae bacterium
GCATCGCCGGTCGACTCAAGAGCAGAGGCTGGGTTTGCGATTTGCCCAATTGCCGAAGCCACGCTCGAAATGATCTCGTCGGTTTGTTGGTCAGTTTTAATACCGATAGAAGTTAGGTTCCACCCATTTTCGAGTGTCACGTTCAGCTCACCAATCCCTAATCCCGGTTTATAATCAATCGAGTATTCTTCAGAGAAGTCAGGCAAGTACTGAAGTGCCATTGTAAGTTTTTGGATGCGATGCGGTCCAATATCTGTTTTGGTTTTCTCACTTTGAAGGGTCGCTGGCGCTGCAGTGACTGCACTTCCTTCTTGGTGACTTGCGAGTTGTGTAACGCTATCGCTGTGATTATTGCTGGTTGTTTTTACATCCACGGGTTTGTTTTGATTAATCGTGAATGTTGACTCTTCGCCCGCGCCTTCCACTGGCTCGCCAGAAATAAACAGGTATGGTTTGGGACGGTAGTATCTTATACCTTTGTCGCAGTCTCCTGTGACTTTACGTACGTTGACGCGAGTACATCCTTGCGCGGCAAACATGCTAATAACCAAAACTGCAAGAATTGGAATTCTTGTTTTCATCTGTTAGTTCCTTTCGAGAGATGATCCGAAACGAGATTTAGTTTTGGGCGATCGATCCGTGGCACTGGGATGATTTTCGCAGCAATTCAGAAATTTGGTTTTCACCGAGTGTATAAGTCTGAACGGTTAAAAATTGGGGAGTCCATTTCCCTATGCCTTTCATCAACGTCCGTGACTGTCGTATCGGTTGGTGGGAAAACGCCGATTAAGCGGGCGTCGCTAAAAAGGGTGGGTGGTGGTCTTGGCGGCTGTTTTTACTGGAATAATCGTTACAAATTGCCATGAAAAGGGTGGATATCACATGCCGAATGGGAATTGACGCGTGTGCGGCTTAAGTCGCAAATGACCTTGAGAAAATGGCGACTAAGCAAGCTTTCCACTTGTGGGAATATGGCGTGCACCCATTTTTCTCAGCGCCCGCTCGTTGGAAATGGGCCCTTGCGAGGCCGTCACGAAGTAGAATTGCGATACTGATCGAAGACGTGGGAGTTCTGCACTACAGAAACCTACAGCCAATTCAAAAATCGTCTCTCGTCGAAACGCCGTACTTCATTGAAATGCAACAGGACTGACCATGGCTAATAAACATCGATTCAATCATCGAAACTTCCGTGTCGTTGAAGGGGAAAAAGTAAAGCTTAAAAAGATCGCGACGACGCCCGGCAAGGAATTGGACAAGAAGGACGACGCACAAGCCGCTTTGGCCGACGATATTGCTGCCCTAAAAACAGCGCAAGGAAAACTATTTGCGGCTGGGCAACACTCGATCTTGATCATCATGCAAGGCATGGACGCTTCAGGAAAAGATGGTGCGGTAAGCCACGTTATGTCGGGTGTCAATCCACAAGGCTGCCGAGTCTACAGTTTCAAAGCGCCTTCACCGGAAGAATTGCAACATCACTTTTTGTGGCGGCCGATGCGATTCCTTCCCGAACGCGGCATGATAAGCATCTTCAACCGATCGTACTACGAAGAAGTACTCGTCGTTCGCGTACATCCCGAATTCTTGACGCCGCAAAAGCTTCCAAAATACAAAAAGCTTGAAGACCTTTGGGAACAGCGGTATCAAGAAATCAACAACTTCGAAGCCATGATGACTCGACATGGAACGTCGGTACTCAAGTTCTTTTTGCACGTTTCCAAAGAAGAACAAAAGAATCGTCTTCTGGAACGGTTCAAAGATCCGGAAAAGCAATGGAAGGTTAATGAGCGGGATCTACAGGAGCGTGCGCTTTGGAAAGATTACCAAGAAGCATTCGAAGATATGATGGCAGCAACTAGTTGCAAAAACGCGCCTTGGTATATAATTCCTGCGGACGACAAATGGTACGCTCGCGCAGCCATTGCCGATATCGTTGCCGCACAGATGGAATCACTCAATCTAGATTACCCAGCAGTGTCCGAAGAGCAGCAGAAAAAGTATGCTGAACTCGCTTTGGAACTGGAAAAACAAAGTTGAGATAATCCTCGTCCCAGCGAGCGAGGAGAAATCGCATCGGCCAAAGTCGAGAGGTCATTGCATGAGGAACCTAGTTACGAGCCGCTTTCATGCTGGCATGGTTCATTGCGACAATTGGGCAAAGCAGCATCATCGAATTCTCGCGTTTCTGTTCTTAGCTATCCTCGGTGCAATTTCACAGCAGTCTGTAAGAGGCGAAGATGATGACGTACTGAACGCGGAGCTCATCGCAAGCGCTCCATCGGAATACCGTAGGTTCATCGAACGAGGCAAAGTAAGCTTCCGTCACGATGACAAGAAACTGAAGGCGATGGGGAAAGCAGGATTGACGGAATTTCATTTCGATATCAAGCAAACTTTTAATTGTCGATTGAATTCAACACGATCCGGCAACAAGAAGGCAAAGCGGATTTCCGTTTCTATAACCGACTTTAGTTACGAAATTTCGCACACAGTCATTGTGCTGTCGCAGAAGACAGTCGCCAATGCGTGGGAAGACAAAATTCTTAAGCACGAGTTCGATCACGTAGCCATTAGTACCGATCCTCGCGTAGCGCAACTTGTTAGGTCGCAAGTTGGAACGTCTTTCACGTTCGTTGTAGCGACCGAGTCTCCGCAAGTTGAGTTGACCGAGAATCAAGTGCTTGCCAAAGTTCGCGAGGAGTTGGATAAGCGTCGTGATAAGATCCAAGAATGCGTGCAATCGAACTACGATTTGCTTGACTCCGTTTCAACCGCCGGCACGCGTGCTATCCAAGATCGCAACAAGTTTTTTGAGCAACTGTATTTGCGAGACAATTTGTTGAAGTGTGGCTTGGAGTTGAATGAGGATTTAAAGAAATTGATTGCTTCTGCCAAGTACAAGAAAATTGCCGGTCACTATGTGTTGTTGACCAAGCCATAGCGATACGCGGATCGCGAGGTGGAGCCTCGTTGGCAGTGCGTAGCAAGGCCGGAGCATTGCCACGAGGAGTCCGATATTTAGCCGCCTTGGCACGCCCGTCCCCGACCTATCCGGCCGCGATTCCCCGTTCACACGCCCCACCCCAGGATCTCCGATGTTTAGCCGCCTTGGCGCGCCCGTCCCCGACCTATCCGGCCGCCATCACCCGTTCACACTTCCCTCATCTCCGATGTTTAGCCGCCTTGGCGCGCCCGCCCCCGACGTGTCCGGCTGCCATCCCCCGTTCACACTTCCCGCAGCTCCGATGTTTAGCCGCCTTGGCGCGCCCGCCCCATACCTATTTGGCCGCCATCACCCGTTTACGCTCCCCGCGAACACCATCCCCGATGTTTGGCCGTCCCACACGCTCTTCCGGCGATTGCCCCACTATTACGAGTCCCGCAATCTGCACTGGACCGTCTGGCTACTGTCGTTTGCTCAATTCGATCTTTGTCGGAGAGGCTGGCGGATCACGTGCGATTGGATACGATCGCGATCGCGGGGCTGAGTCGTCCCTTGCTCTGTGGCTTCGGACCTCTCTCGCGTATTGCTGCTGAGAATGCCCGCAGATTGTGGTTCGGGGAACGATTGGTTGGTAATTAGTTTCGGCGGATCCAACGAAGCTCGGAAATGGGTACTTGGTTGCGAGTGATCGCGAGATGCGGGAACTTGATAATCTTGATCGGGCCAATAAGAGCCAGAAACAACCGGCTTGAGTCGCAGTGACTCGGCAGAATTGCTTTGGCTTCCACGCACTATGCTCGCTCCATTCGAGTCCGCTGAAGATAAAGTATTCTGACCCTGCTTAGGATCAATTGAATAGTCACGCGGAATGCTCGGACCGATTCGGGCTTTGGCAAAACCTTCGTTTAAAGTTTTGGGATAGTAGACCGACGCGTCCGGTTGTGGATGGTTTTCGTGTACAACAACTTGCTCGCTAGCCGCGATCGCTTGAAATTCGCGGGACGGAGCGTCGATCGAGTCCGCCACGACAAAGATCGGCGACAGGGCTTCAGGGGGCATGGCTACCCTTTGAGACGATTCGCGGGTTGCAAGAGGTTCGCCAGCTAAATCCGATGCACTTGGTTCCGGCGCTCGGCGAAAAACATAAGCTGCTACGACGCCGAATCCCAGGATCAAGAATGCGAGAAGCCGCTGGCTGGTAAGAATTTTTGCGATCATGGATGCTGCTATTTCGATTTCGAAATACGAAGGCGCATCCATGTGACCAATCGTAAAGCACGTCGACATCGATCTTTCCTGACCGATTTAAACTTACGGGACTCGACCGAATATCGTCCCCCGCCCGGCTAATATTAAGGCGATCGCGCAGTTAATCAAGGATAAAAATTTGCGTAGTTCCGTTTGTACTGGCTACGGAAGATTTAGCTTCTATTGGGTTAGAGTTGTGATCCAGTGTAGAGCAATTGTCCTCAATTGCTCGGAAAACGATTGAGACAATCATTCTATACTAAGAGGCTATCCGAAAACTGTAGGTTTATTTTCCATGGGATTTCAAGCTGCGATGGCGTAGTTGAATCGAGGGCGTTCGACTGGCGCTAGCCGGCGCAGCATCAGGTGTAAGTTACTGATTGTGATCATGGCGGCGCT
>JANMNK010000736.1:0-8042 GCA_031373875.1 Pirellulaceae bacterium
CTAGCACGCCAAACCTTTGCGACTGAACGGGGCAAGCCCGATCCGTCGCTGGCGCGATTGGGGGGCGAAACTAGGCTTCGCGGTTATTTCGCCAAAGGCAGTATTTTTGCTAACGACTCAAAATGTTGATTTGGTTCGGTGCTTACGATTTCGACGCGTACAACTCCGCGAATTCTAATGCCCAAGCGTCGATTTGTTTCTTAAAGTTTTCGATGTCGGCTTCACCGAGCGGCTGGTAGTGACCGCGATTGAAAAGTTCGCGATTTGCAATTGTCCCGCGTGCTTGCAAATCCAGAACAAAGAAATCATTGATGGGGCGAATCGCCATTTCAAAGCGACTGTAGCGCGAGCGGCGAGTTCTGCCGTCGACAACAATATCGTCTCGCCAGCATGCCGCTCCCCATCCAGCATCGCCAAAAACAGACTCGTATCGAAAGCCGGGGAAGTGATCGATCATTTGTCGAATCACTTTTTCGATGTACTCGTTAAGTGCCAATCGATACTTGCTGTGCAAGTTGCGAAGTTGCGACTCGGAAGCTGCCTGCTTGGCTTCTTCGCTCAGCACTTGCTGTCCGCGAACCTTACCTCGTTCGATAGCTTCCTTCAAGCGGTCTTCAAAATCCATCATGCTCGTTTCCTATCGATCCATCGATTCCGACTGAACTTGTGGTTCCACGGTATCTTCGACTTCAATTTTCACTTCAACTTGTGGTTCGTCGCGTTGAACTTGAAAATACTGAGCCAAATCGGAGAAGGAACGAAGCGGTTCTTTGCCTTGTTGCATGGCGTCTGTGATGGGTTTGACAGGCTTGGCAACTCGCGGTTTCTTTGCTTCGCCGCTCTTGTTCCCTTCAGCCGAGTCGTTGCGAACATATCGATCATCGCGACCTCGATCACTGCGGAATCCTCCGCGACGATCGCCACCGCCACGATTGCCACCACCTTGGCCTTGACCGCCGCGACCACCTTGGCCACCACGACCGCCCTGAGCTGAACCTTGTCCCTGACCACTGGAGCCACTTCGAGCGGGCTGGGTGCCCCGTCCGGCTTGGCCGCCTTGACCTGGTTGTTCGTTGCGGCCGCCTTGGCCACTGCGGTTCTGTTGCCCACCACGGCCTTGGTTATCTCGACCTTGCGGCCGACCATCACGACGTCCATGGCCGCCTTCGCGCGATTGTTCGTCCTCCATCGGACGAGGAATGGCCGTTCCCGGTGGAATCGCGGTTAGCGATATTCGGCGCTTTCCTGGATCTACATCCAACACCCACACTTGAATCAAGTCACCGACTTGAACCGTTTGATGCGGATCTTGCGTGTAATCGCGTGCCAACTGGCTGACATGGATCAAACCGCTACAGTCTGGGCCCAGGTCTGCGAATGCGCCAAAGTCGACGACGCTCACGATGACCGCCCAAGCGGACATTCCTGGTTTGAGCGTGTCGATTGTGGGGACTTGCGTCAGCAATGGAATCGGTGGAGTTGCTAAACGAGAATCACCAAACGGATTCTGGAGGCAATAAGCCACTTGCTTCAGCTTCTCGCGTCCAACTTGCCAGCTCCTCGCCAATTTCTCAACGTCAATTGCCAGTGGAGTTACTTTCTTTTCTTCCGCATCGCCCAGCAATTTACGAACAGCTTCGCGCAATTGCTCCGTGATCGGATCCTGGACGGCTTCGACGACAGCGACTGGCTGCTCGGCGACGATCTCGCCCGAACTACCTTCCGGCATCGCTGCTGCCGAATCGGCCGAAGTCTCTTCGCCCGATGCAACGACGGATTCTTGGGCATTTGCGTCGTCGCTAGCAGTATCAGTTGCAGCGTCTTCCGCACTCGTTTCCGCAGCACTATCAGCCGAAATATTCGCTTCGATATTGTGACCGGACTCCGCTGCTTCGGCCGATTCGCTCGGGGCTTCGTCGCTCGGGGCTTCCTCGCTAATTGGCTCGGCCGACTCCGAATCTGCCACAACATCGCTTGTTTCCATTCCCGATTCCGCATGCGGCTCATCAGATGCAGGATCCGCAACTGGCTCGAGGCTCGCTGCAGAAGCGACTGACGATTTTTTCCAGTTTGGTGGTGCAGATGGGGGAGCGGTAAGCTCGGTATTGTTGGTCAACCGCTGTGCAAGGCGATAGTCCTCGGGATGAATCGCAGTGGCATCGAGTGTTTCTTGACTTCCGAAAATGCGAAGGAACCCGATCGCTTGGCGGAACTTGGTTTCTTCGCAATCATCCTTGAGAGCTACGGCAAGCTGTTGCCTGGACTCGACGGCTCCTGAATCGCGAATTGCAACCAATGCTTTAACGACTTCGGGGCTGAAACCGGGAACTCGTTTAAGCACATGCTCTGGAGCATTCCAATAATCGATACCTTGAGCAGCCAGCGTCGCCGAGATCGCTTGATGCAATCCATCGAACAGGAGGTCTTCTGGAAGTTCCCGTTGGTAGCTACCCAGTCGCAATCGAGTTGGATCGATCTTCATCGTTTCGCGAAGTGGGTCCTGCAAACGACGAGCAAGCCAAACTGCGGCGCGATGTCGCTTGGAAATACTTGGCAGCTCTTGCAGCGATAGACGCGTGGCGCAATAAGCTTCGGAGCCAGCACGATCGACCATAGTCCAGCAAAGACTCGCTTCCGGCGATTGCTTCATGAGCTGACTGACCGTGTGAACCAAGTATCTTCTAGCGGGTCCATTCGAAAGGGCCAGCAATCCAACTCGATAACGTCGGATGCACTCTTTGAGAAGGGTAATGTTCTGTGCAACTACATCGTGCCGGCTCGAATTGCATGGAATCTCATCCGTGTGCAACACTTCGCCGTGCTCGTCGATTATTGCCACAGCGGCCATCTTCGGACCGATAGCGTCGATGACCAGAACCCGGTGAGCACCGACGGGGCGTTGTGTAAGCGACAGGAACAAGTGCTGGACGGCTGTTTCGATTAACTCTTGGTGAGCAGCTTCCTCGAGTTGAGCAAAGACATCTTGCTCCAATCGAGGAATAATCAGTTGATTGACGGCTTCCTCGGCGATTTCAAGCAACCAAGCATGCAGCGGATGACGCCCTGGAGAGAGCGACTCACGGGCTGCTTGCACCATGTATCCCCGGTCGTAATCGTATTGCAAATGCAACAATTGAGAACGATGACCGCGTCCCAACATCAACACTTGATAGGAAGTTAAACGATTTAGCTGTTTGCGGAGTTTACTGAATGGCTCAAGCAAACTTCGTAGCCAACGGCGGCGGCGTTGACGAGGCGATAGCTTGGCCTCCGACCGCGATGAAAAGGAATCGTTGCGACCCTTCTTGCGAGGACCTTTGGACTTGTCTTTTTTACCGTCACCAAATTTGACGACCAACAAGGGCTCGGTCGGAGTCGCCGCAACAGGTGCTGGCTCAACGGGCGCTACGGTTGAATCCACCGCAACGCCATTAGTTTCAGACGTTGCAGTTGACTCGTCAGATAGGCCGGCCTCGGTTGCTGCGATCTCGGTTGCGGCGCTCTCGGTGGTCGATTCTTCTGCCGCGATATTTTCGATCGTTGGCGAAGCATCGGAAATCGCCATATCAGAATCGGAGGATGGTGCTAACGAGTTGTCGGCAGATTTAACTGTAGCGGGACTGGCTTGCGTTGCGGGGTTGGCCGGAATTTCTGCTGCGACGGGAGTCTCTAAAGGCAATCCTACTTCGGTTGCTTTGGGCTCGTCGTCTCCTTCGGCGTCGATGTCCTTTTCGTCCTTCAGCTTTTCAACGCTGACGACAGCTTTCTTCAAGATGTGTCGTCCAAGTTTATCCATGAGTTGTGGATCTTCTTGAAGCAACTGTTGCAACCATCGCCGAGTTTGTTGAATGAGGTTGGTCGCCTCCTCGGTATCGATTGACATTTTCTCAGCCACCCAAGCTGGCAGGTCCGCAGGAGCTTCCCCTTGGATCGTCAGCAATGCTTGGCCTAACTCAGCGACGCGCGGATATTTGTTAGCGATGCTCCGCGACCCTTTTTTGGATCGCATGCCGCGAGTCAATCTTTCTAACTCCGCAATTGATTCCGTCTGCTCGATTAACTCACCCGTCGCAGTGCTCAACAAGTTCTCGGCTTCGAGCTGCTTCTTCACTTCTTCGCGATGACGCGCGACGCGATCAGAATAATCCAGATGCCGTTTCAATCGAAATAACGCCAACAAGTCCAATTGACCTGTTTCATCCGCTCGGTAGTTTGCCAAAAAGGCCGGATCAAAACCTTGCCGAAGTAAATCGATGGGACGACGTAATTGCTCTTCGGTTCGTCTAAGGGCCCGAGCGATCGCCTGAATTTGAGTCATAGATTTAAAGAGTCCGATTCACGACTGGCGAGCTGAATTCTCATTTCACCAGTTCATGCGTTAACGAAAAAAGTCCGAGTTTGTCAGTCGGAATCTATTGGAGCTGCTAGCTATTGTCAAGTTGTTAGATTCCCAACATCGCTCATTCTCCTAAATCCACAAAAACTTGCACACTCGTCAAAGTCGAAAAAACCGGAATTCTTTCCTCAAGCTGCCCATCCTGAAATCTCGATACTACTAGCGTCCCGAAATGGATTTTGGGTCAAGTGCGCGGAATGCGAAATTCGGTATTTTGCTAATTCTGCTTGGATTTTACCGAATATGTGACACGCACAAGGGGATGGAGTCCGCATGGCAAAGGCGACCTTAAGAATTGCACCTGAGACCACGTTAGCTGGCAAATCCCAACCTGAGACAGTATCTATCCCTCTCGGCGAGCTGATTCGCGTACTTCGGGACTGCGTCGATTCCAACCGCTGCTGGGTGGATGATTTTGCCCACGATCCCGTCGAAATCAGTCGCGACCTTTATCAAGTGCTTGCCGCCTATCGCCAAATGATTCGGGCAGCGTAATCGTCAATCGCCAGATTCAATAGTGGCTGGCTGTAGTGACTGCGCATCCAACGCATTGCCTATCGTTAAACGAATTTGCGATTGGTGATAATCCATTAGGCGCCTGAAAAATAAAAACACCATGGGATTGTCGCCCCATTGTTTTCTCGCGAATGAATTAACCAAACGCAAAAGTGCTCAATTCGAATTTGGAAAATTTTCGGCAATCGTACGTGCTTTACTTCTCGCCGCACGATGCCAGTGCCATCACGGCAAAGGCCGTTCCCGCATGCGTAATGTAATGCATGCTGTCTTGGTTTAATGAACGCGTGAACCATCGACCGCTGGCTCTCTGATTCTTTTTAAGCCATCCGACAGCCCGCTGAATATTTTCATCGCTCGAAGAAACCTGTGCCGATCGAAGGACCACAATCGCGAATCCGGTCGCATAGCCGTCGCTTGACACAGTGTCCTGTTCATTCGTATCCGTTCGTTTCCAGTCGCCGAACCTGGCAAGCGTCCAACCTCCATCGGCATTTTGGAGCTTAAGTATTTTCCCGATGCAATCTGCCTTGTCCTGTTCGGAAAGCAGCGAGACGCCTTTGCTTTGTGCCCACAGCAACATGGCTTGATGATGAAGCGTTGGTGGCGGGTTGTTCTTTAAGTATTCGCGCAGCTTTACAATTCCTTGGGTAGCTTGGTCGCTTGCCGAATAATTTTCAGGAGCCGAGCCGACGGCCAACGCAGCGATGGCAATGCCAAAGTCATCGTCAGATTCCATAGGCGGCCAACCACATTTAAGCCAATCAAAGCCGCCGTCGCTTCGCTGAACCGACCACATGCGATCCAAAGCCTTCCTCGTTGCCGGATGCAGTTTGTCGCTTGTGTCCGCGTCGTTCATCGCTAAAACAGCCGCGCTCATGACGACTTCGGCATCCCAACGCGGGCCCTCATTCGTCCAACGCTGCTCAACCATTTCTTCGAGTGCGGTTCGAATTTGACGATGAGCAACTCCCTCAGAGGACACGCTTGGACGGGACATTAAATAAGCGTAATTCGTGTGGCAAGTGAAACACTTTTCCGTCTTGGTCCATTCAAGCGACGACTGATCCAAAAATCGAGTTGCTGCGGCCATCGAAAAATTTTCGGCCAAAGGTTCGTCTTTCCTGTTCTCTGTCGTCGGTGTGACGTTTTCCAATGTCAAGTCATCCCCGAAGACGGCACTTGCCGAGATTTGGGAAATCACCAAGAGGCATGCCACGAACGAATGAATGGTACGCATGAGATAGGAACCTATGAATGTTATGGATGTTGTGTTGAAGCAAAGCAGCATCTTACTCTTTGCATTCAGCCCAATGGCGTTCAGCCCTTCAATTTAATTCAGCAACTTCAACATTTCTCCCTAACCACCAACATCGATCGTAGCAAAATCGTGCTCGTATTCAGTAAAACGGTACTCGTACTCGAACATTGCTGCCGATCGAGTACGAGTAGGAGTATTGCCTGCGGCTGAGTACGAGTACGAAAATGCCGTCAATTCGAGCATTTTACCGTGCGAAGCACCTACCATCAGCGACAAGTGGACGGCACGCTGCGCGGCTAAACATTTTCTTCTGCTCAGAATGTTTAGCCGCCGAAGGCGAGTTGCGTGACGGACTAATCAAAACCGAACGAAAAAATATGGCGGGGATCATTGTTCGATTTCGCAATCGCAATTGGCTCTGGATGGCGCGCTGCGCGGCTAAACATATGCTCCTAAATGTTTAGCCGCCGAAGGCGCGTTGCGCAACGGACCAATCAAAACCGAACAAAAAAATCATGCGGGGATGATTGTTCGTTTTCGCAATCCAAATTGGCTCTGGACGGCGCGCTTCGCGGCTAAACGTTTACGCGCGGCTAAACATCTGTTTCGGCACGGACAAGTTCGTCGTTAAACGATGCAGCGTTGTACTTCGGTGCGCAAACTCGTCATTGGATCGCGGGTGGCGAGGAACTCGTGAGCAAAGTACCCGTCATAGCCCGTTTCGGCAATTGCTCGCGCGATAGGTGTATACAGCAGTTCTTGTGTATCATCCATTTCGTGACGGCCTGGGTTACCCGCAGTGTGATAGTGACCAAAATATTGATGATTTTTTTGGATGGAACGGATGATATCGCCTTCCATGATTTGCATGTGGTAGATGTCATACAACAACTTGAAATTGTTCGATCCAACTCGCTTGCAAAGCTCGATTCCCCACTCGGATCGATCGCACATATAGTCGGCGTGATCGACGCGACTGTTCAGCAATTCCATGTTGAGGATAACTTTGTTCTTTTCAGCCACGGGAACAATTTTCTTGAGTGCGGCAACACAGTTCTTCATGCCCGTCTCGCGATCGATTCCGCGTGCATTTCCAGAAAAGCAGATTACGTTTCGCCAGCCTTCTTTGGCCGTCGCTTCGATCATGGTATTGATTGTTTCTAGCGAGGAGTCTTGATACTTGGGATCGCACAATCCATCCGATAAAGGGTGCGACGAGACCATTGTGCAAACGAGTCCCCTTTTCTTGACCGTTTCAAACTCGTCAGGTTTCAGCAAATCAATTCCAACCAGCCCCATCTTGACGGCTTCGTCGGCCAAGTCGTCCAAACTCATTCCGGAAAAACACCATCGGCAGACCGATTGTTTCAAGCGTCCTTTTTTGGCATCAACAGTTAGCACTTTGTCGTCACATGCTTGCGAAGTTTGAACGAGAGCCATGCCTGCTGCGGCCAGACCACCAACTGCCATCAAGCCCCTTCGAGAAAGTTCCAAACGTTTGTTTTCGTCCGACATGGTTTTGTTACTCACTTGTTAATAATTTTTGAAACCGACGACGACCCATTTTGAGCTCAGTTCGTGTTGATTGCAACAGTCCAATGCCGAGGAGTCACGATCTCCAGAAAGAAACTGGCACCATGCGATACGTGGCTGACGCACTTATTGAACTGCATTCGCTTTACTGGGCTCGGTCACGCTGGGATCAACGAATAAGCTCGAGTACTGTGACAACGAGCTCAGCAAACCGAAAGCCTGCGTCGACGCATTGCTGTCTTTGCTACCGCGATAGTGAGATATTACTCGGCGGATGATTGTTTCTAATTCCGATGATGTCGGAAAGCCCATGCTAGTATTTAAGTGGTTTCTTTG
>JANMNK010000232.1:0-5473 GCA_031373875.1 Pirellulaceae bacterium
TTTTTTGACCAATGTAAGTATACAAGTCCAGGTGGATTTCGCGTCGAAGATTGGTCCACCCGCTTCCTCGTAAACTGATAATGTCTCCGTCAAGTGACAAACGTTCCAACGGGATCCGATCGCCGTCAATTCGGAATTCGATATCGGCTGATTCGAACGCACTATCGTCCGGCGGACGAATGCTGAGTAAACGCATCAATCGGGCTAATGAAGGGAGTTCGTACAATTGTGCTTCACGGATTTGCACTGTCCCTGTCCCGGAGATCGTATTGATGTTTGCCGGTGAACCTGCCAATTGAAGTTGCGCATTTACCTTGCCCGTGGTTGTCAAATTCGGTTGTCCAAATTCTTGAAGTGCTTCTTTTAAACTGACTCCCTCCAACCCTATCCGTAAGTTGGTTCGACCAGTGGCAACTTGACCTGTCCCATGCAGGCTAAGCCGACCTCCTGCAATCTGTGCAGTAACGTCGCTCTTTTGCGAAGCGGAAAAGTCGCTGAGCATAGGCTGGTTATCCGGAACCGTGTTACTAGGGCTGTGCGGAGTGGCCAGTTGCAAAACGTTACTGAGATCCTTCGGGACGCTGACTAAGGACATCGGTGAGGAATTGCCGAACTTGAGTTCGGAGTCGACAACATTCATCGGTCGTTTTCGATCTAGTGTAACAACGCTTGCTTCACGACCGAAAAACGTTTGTCCGTTTTGTAATGCAAATCCACCGCGTAGACCTATGACGGGTACTCCGCGAAGGGCCAGTGAATCCAAGTCAAAGTTGCCGACCGCTACGGGACCGTCCGAACGCGTCTCGCCTTCAAGTAACACGGCTCCACGAATGCCGGACACAACCTGTCCTTGCCCAAGCCGACCGTCTTCGATATCCAATCGCAAATCCCAAGCATTCGCATACGGATGCTGGGTAACACTGTCATCCACGAAATGCGTCCAGCCCATGACGTTCACAGGGCCGTGAAAATCCAAGCTCGTGAGTGGTTGTCCCAATTTATGAGGAAGGTTTGAGATCAGGTTCTGATCGATGATGAGGCGCGTACCGGGCAACCAAGTTAGGGTACCATCCCAAGAACCATCGTTTCGAATCCAGCAACTTCCTTCTGACTTTACGCGACTGAGATCGCGTGATCCCGACAGATGCATGACGGTTAATCGCCCTGGACGATAAACCAAATTGCACGCGATATTATCCAGCAACATCGGCATCGCAGTTGGGCGAATACTGACTGTTTGAGCGGCTTGTAAATCGCTTTTTCCATCTTCGTCGACAATTACTTCAAGATCGATCGGCTGGTCGAGTCTGTCTCGTTGAAGCTTGACCTGGACATGATCGATAACTCCACTCGGTTGAATTTGATCCCAAAGTGTAGCCATTTGATTTGGCAATGCACGATGTAGTTCTTCTTCCAGAGGAACGGTGTACGAATCAAAGTCCAGGGCAAGTTGCTCTACACCCTTCGCATTGGAAATACAACGACCATAACACTGGATCCGCGCGCTGTCGTTTCGCCCTCGCATGTTTTGTATCAAGGTCAAATCGTTGTCGACAACAACATGACCTTGAACGTTAAAAATCGGGTAACGGAATCCTTGGTACTGAACCGTTCCTTCGTAAAAGCTCATTTCAATCGATTTAGAAAGAAGGTCGTTGTTTTCCTTCGTGCGAACAAAGCTCGCTCGTTCCAGATGGACATTGCCTGTAGGCTGCAGGGAACGCGCAAATTTCTCGAGAGCCGTAGTAGGTTGCCCTCGAGGCGTCAGCGCGGCCAGCAACTCTTCTTGTATTGCGATAGGACCATCGGAGGACATCTGAAGATTGATCGCCCACCGAGGGATTGCTTTCTCCAGCGTAACCGAAGCTCGAACGGTCTGACCCCGAACACGGGCGACGACATCGTCGCTCTTTAGCGTATCGTTTTCGAAGGTGAAATTGCCACTTAACTGCTGAACCCGAATTGGAAAAGTCTCTAATTCAATGGAAACGTTCTTACTTCGAACGATTGCATGCGGCGACCACTTTTGACCATCAAAACGCATGCTGACATTCGCATCGATGGTTCCCGTGGGTCGGAATTTTTGCCATTGATCCTGAAGGTTTTTGGGCAAAGAATGATAGAGGCGTTCGTCGAGTTGAAGGTCTTTGGTTTTTGCATTTACCACCATGGGACTTTGCGGAGACAGTCCGAAAATGTCGGCATCAAACCAAAACATCGAGGGACCATTTCTTGCTTCGACTTGTCGGAACTGAATTAAGTTATTCTTGCAGGCAAATTGTCCTCGCAAGCTTTCAAGGAGATAAGGAATTCGTGGATGCTCCATACGTCCTTTTTCTATGTTTCCATTGATTTCAAATCCAACGTCCTGTGCGTGGTTCTTCCAAACTTTGAAGACAGCCTCCGCCTCACATCTTAGGCCGCTGATTTGTTGTAATTTGTTGGCGAGCGAGACGGGAAGTTGCGAGAATAACCGATCGGAGAAAGCCAAGCCTTTGCACTCGCCTTGCAGGTTCCATTCTTGACGTGCCAAATCCACCGATATGTCCGCGCTGACTTGTCGAAAATGGCTCGCTGCCACAGACGCGCGAATGGATAAATTCTTTGTGGAAGTGATTGCTCCAGAGCCGTCCTTGGCTTGTAAAGTCGTGTTATGCGGTCGAACCTCGACTTTCAAATCATGGGCTACCATTTCTTCCCCGTTGATCGCGGCTTGCCCTAGCCTCAGCAACCCACTACGAATTTCAATCCGTGGGAGTTTTACGGGGTTCTCGGATTTTCCTATCAAGGTTTGAAATGACCACTGCTTGTCGTCTGTTGGCCATACCGATAATTCCAGCCCATCGATAACGACGTCGTCGATCGGAGTGTGTCCAGTGAGCATGCGCATCAATTCGAGCTTGCCTCGCGCGATGACGCGTTGCGTTTTGATGACGGGACGAATACCTTCTGGAGTAGGCGCTGAAATGCGAAAGCCTTCCAGCAAGAGAGCGCGACCTTCCTCCAAATGAACTCGATCCAGTTCGACAATATGGGTTGGATAACGTTCAGAGATTTTCGATATGATTGCATTACGGAGTCGGCGATCGACTTGACTACTCAAATAGAAGAAAGTCATCAATCCTAAGACAGCCAAGACGAGAACCCAAAGAAGTCTGTGTTCCCATTCGCGATCGCGTTTTTGCGAAGAAGCAACGGACGATGGCGCGCTTGCGCGATCACCACTCTGTTTGCTTCGTGCATCCATGCGAAAAATCCTAATCCTGGATGAGCATCTTGCTCTTCCGTTTCTTTTTATCACGTCACTATGACGTAGAATTGATTTAAGCTGCCATTATGAAACGTTGGCGTTGCGTGCCGTTCGAATCCAAAACGCACGCTCCAAAATCCAGGCCAACCCAATGCCTGCAACAACGCATAAAATGAGCAATGCGGGTTGCCGATAACGAATCGAACCAACAAAAATTAAATGTAACCCTGCAAAATAAAAACTAGGAAGAATAAATATTCCCACCGTCTTCGAGCGGTCACGTATTTGCCACCATCCTATTACCGACAGGATAAGGATTGTGATATACGCGCAGGCTTCGCCGATTCGTATCCATAGATTCGATACTTGTTCGGCAGCAAGCACTGGACTCCAAGTCCGCCAGGATTTTAACAAGGCCAGCCTTGCGACGTCAGACGGATTTTCCAAAGCCCACGCAATAGCAGCATTCCCCATGCGTTGGTCCAATCGATACTCAAACGTGGACTCGGCCTGTCCGGACTCATTGTCTTCGTATCGTTGTTCGCTAGCAAACCTGTCGACCCATTCCATATTTTCATCGCTTCCCCCCGATGCTCCTGGATGCAAACTATCGTAAAGGGTTGCTCCCACTTGAAGTGTTGTAGGTACGAAGCGATGAGTTATTTGGTAGTTGCGTACCCACCAAGGCAACATGGTGGCGGTCATCGCAACTAAAAACCAAAAATATTTTTTTATCAGAACGAAGTGATTTGTTTTTTGCATAAGCAAGAAAAGTAACAAAACCCCTGGCCATAAAATCCAACTCGGCCTTGCAAGACAAGCCAGCCCGCTTGAGAGCCCACTGGCCAACGCAAAAAGTCGCGTCCGTGCAGTTCCCTCGTTACTTAGCCGCGCCATCTGCCAAAGCAAAAGCGAGCACAATGCTAATGGACAAAAAATCGCTTCGCTTAGGACAAAAGCGCTCATGCCAATAGCGCCTGGAAAAACAGCAGCTAATAATCCAGCGCAAACGGCGGCGCGACGATCTGCAAGTCGGCGTGCAGCAACCATGATCAAGTACACGCAAAAAGTTCCTAACGCACATCCAGCAACACGCGCGACGAGAATACCGACTCCGGGTTCGAATCGAGTAAACGGCGACAAAAAGAGTGGATACAGCGGAACTCGAAACATCTTGCTATCTGGGCTTCCGTATTGATACGGTTCGCCGTTCGCGATACGACCTGCGAGAGTCCAGTAAGAATAACTGTCACCAAATCGAAACAGAACTCCCTCGCTGTCTGCTTTGGATTGCCACCAAAAAGCTGCGGATACTCGCAATAGAAAGGCAATTAGGAGAATGCCAGCGCATGCGATTTGCCAGCGGCGTTCCTTAGAAATAGTCAAAATCCACTCCGCACCGAATTGCCAAAGCACGCCAACCGAATTCTGTTTTGAACTGTAATTTCCTGCCAGTCTATTCTATACGCTAAAGTCTCGACCCGAAACGTAAGTGCCCAGCGTTTATCTCAGACGAATATATTTTGCGGCCCTTGGGACGCATCCCATGCGTTTTCGACGACATGTGACCATAATAAAACGCGATCGATAACGTTTTTGCAGCGAGAGACCGTTTTTGCAGCGAGAGACTTGGCGCAGGGTTCATGTCAGATTCCAAAAGTAACAATGAGTTCTCTTCTGTGCCCGGGGCGCGTTCGACTACTTCTCCGGTCAATCTGCGAGCCAAGCTCGATGGTGGGACTGTTCTTGTCGCTTGCCCCGCTTGCGACGGCCCCATGTCGGTGCGGATTTGGTTAATGGAAGCCGAGTGTTGGCAGTGCGGCACGCGAATCGAACTTTCCGAAGCCGACCGCGTGTTCTTGGAGCAGATGATCGCCCAAGCAGAACAAAAGGAACTCAATAAAGCATTACCGTCGCCTGGCCAGAAGCAAGCTCCTGCTGTTTCCCCAAAGCCTATAGCGCGCCCAATACCAAAACCTGCTCGAAAACTGATGCCGCCCCCGGCTCCGGCTCTCGTGTTCGTTCAAGCTCCTCCGGTACAACGATCGATTCGCGGCTTGGTGCAGCATCCGTGGTTCAACTGGCGTGCATTGCTTGATCGTGCGCCCGCTTGGTTAGTCAGTCTCTTGTTTCACTTGGTTTTGTTCCTGCTGTTAGCCCTAATCGATGACGGACAAGACCCACCACCTAAAATTGTGTTGTCGGTTGCCATTAGTAACCAGC
>JANMNK010000783.1:0-6077 GCA_031373875.1 Pirellulaceae bacterium
CATGACGACCATCCTCAAGGAAAATAGGTACTGGAAAAAGAATTCCAAGTTCGCGTTTCGCGTAATGAGTCAGCGTATCAAACATTCATTCCCAACGACAGCATTCCCAGCGACAGCAACCGCCATCTTACTCGAACTCCAGTGCAGAGACTCTGTTCGTCGTGGCGGTCTTGGTCCTTTCATCGCGATTGACCTCGCGTTGCTTAAGGTGCTACGATGGCACGGACGGAAATTGCATTGGATTCTATTTGTTCGCTCATGGAGGATCGCGTGGCAACTTTACCAAAAAATTCGCTGCCAAAGTTGTTTGTTATCGATACGAACGTCATCCTGCATGATGCGGGATGCATCCGCAATTTCGAAGAAAACGATGTCGCGATCCCAATCGTGGTCCTTGAAGAATTGGACCACTTCAAAAAAGGCAACGACGACGTCAATTTTCAGGCTCGTGCGTTCTTGCGGTCTGTTGACGAGCTTACCGGCGACGCATTGTCATCGGACGGAACATCGATCGGGGAAGGGCTTGGGTTGATTCGCGTGGTCATTGGTGCCGAGCCAAACCCTGTTCTTGCAAAGGCTTTTCTGCAAGACTGTCCTGACCACCGAATTCTCAACGTTGCTCTGACACTTCAGCAACAAGAAGCTCCTCGGCAAGTTGTACTGGTTACCAAGGACACGAATTTGCGAATGAAAGCCAAATCGTTTGGCTTGACCGCCCAGGATTACAGCTCAGACAAAGTCGAGAGTTTTGAAAAGCTCTACACGGGAAAACGTTTCGTCGATTATTTGCATCACGAGAAACTCGCGCCATTTTCCAACAACGGCGGCCACGTTCCGGCAAGTATGCTGTCGGAGATCAAGGATCCAATTGCTAACGAGAACTTTATCATGCGCAGCGGAACTCGATCAGTTCTAGCCATGTACAACGCAACCGAGAAATCGTTTATTCGGATCGATCGAGTACCCGCCGCTGGGATAATGCCCCGCAATGCCGAACAGTCGTTTGCGCTTCGGGCACTGATGGATGATAGTTTGAATTTGGTTACGTTGACTGGACAAGCGGGCTCGGGGAAAACACTTTTAGCGTTGGCCGCAGCTTTGGAGTGCAGAACTCGATACCGTCAAACGCTCCTTGCTCGACCCGTTGTTCCCTTAAGCAATCGTGACATTGGCTTCTTGCCGGGGGATGTCGACGACAAATTGGCTCCGTACATGCAACCGTTGTACGACAACCTTGCCGTCATCAACCCGCAACGAGGCGACGGCAATTCGTCACTTCGCGGCCAGGAATTCTTGCAAGCCAACCGGATTGAGATTACGCCGTTGGCTTACATTCGTGGTCGCAGCCTGCATCGCGTGTTTTTTATTGTCGACGAAGCACAAAACTTAACGCCGCACGAGATTAAAACAATTATTACTCGTGCTGGCGAAGGGACAAAAATCGTTTTCACAGGAGACATCTATCAAATCGATCATCCGTATCTCGATTCCTTATCCAACGGATTAAGCTATTTAATCAGCCGCATGGTAGGGCAACCAATTTACGGTCACGTTTCACTTGAAAAAGGGGAACGCTCCGAACTAGCTGAACTTGCAAGTAATTTGTTGTAGATTTCGAGAGATTGCCAATGCAATCGCAAAGGTGCGATCCTCTCCGACTACGAACCGCTTATCTGGCTTGCTACTGCCCTAAACGTGGTGTTGGCGCGAGTTCCGATCGTGCGGACCGATGCCAAACAGATAACGATGACCAAGGAAAGCATCACTGCGTATTCAACGGCGGTTGGACCATCTTCGTTTTTAAAGAACCGCATCCCCTTTTTAAATTATTCATAGCTCGACCTTTCAAAAAGTAATTGTGTGTGAGAACCACCCCAAAGAACCAATTAATTCCTAATGGTCGAAGAGGCACTCTTATAGATAGGTCGATATTAATAAAAGTCAAAGCGGAATTGCATCAAGCTAAACGAAGTCAACTTGCAAAATTGAGTTTGGCAGATGCGTGCCATCATGACATGGTCAGAGTCGCTTCAATCGCTACGACCCGGTAATCAATCTTCCAATTGAATCGGTCGTTTGGGCTTTGCATTCTTGCGTCAGCGGAAATTGTCAGAATAACACTTTACAGAGCCCAATAGATTTTTATAGATAAGTGCCACCCAAATGGAAGGCCTATAACATCATTCGGGTGCGTTACTCCCGACAGCAAAGTGGATGGTTTACAGGTGCGGGTTTGGAAAAGGAAAAGCAGTGATTTGCTAGGTATGGCGGCTCTGTAAACTCAACACTTTTCGCCCTGAGAACGAAATTTTTTTCTGTTCCGGTCCTGATAGCCGAAGAGAAGATAGCGAACGTTGCGTGTTATTATGATCGTCGACTTTTTTATGCCGTCATTGAATGACGTGTGCTCATTGAGCTCGTCCCGTTAAAGGCTTTCACGGGGACTGCTCCATGGTGATTGGATTACACGATTCGGGCTGCGTGCAGGCAATAGTTTCTGTTGATCTCATCACGTTCGGATTGATGGTTAGATAGGTGTGCCTGGACAGCTTCGATCAGACGGGCGATAGTGCAGCGTTTCCGTTTCGTATTAGGATTGCACTGACACCAGTGCAGCGCCGGCATAGAACTGGGCTTCTGGACCGTGGCGATGCGATAAAAAGCCTCATTCCAAGCAGACGCAATGCATAAGTTGTTCTCTTGTTGAAAGTTGGAGGTTCATTTCCATCTGACAAGTGCGATAATCTGTCGGCTAGAAAGTGTCGACGGTCTTCATTCGTTGCATCAAGAAAACTTAGCATGAGCTTGCCCCGCAGTCGCACTTACCGATTAGAATAGTCCCATCGTTAAGAAAGCCGATCGCCACCAACTCGAGAAATAACGTTCCACGAAGGAATTCGCCATGAATCAGCATTCCCCATCAAGCAATACGAGCGACGATGATGATGGCGTAATTAAGCCTTCGATGCTTGAAGTCAAATTTGAGTACACGCCAATACTCGCTGAAATTTTGACGCACCTCAATGCTTCGCTGGTGATCACGACCTATCAAGCTGGCAAGTTGATGGTGCTGGGTGTTGACGATGGCCAGTTGAAAATTTCGTTCTTGGACTATGACCAACCGATGGGGATTGCGTTTCGACCGGATCGCATCGCGGTTGGGACACGTCGACAAATACATTTTTTAGCGGAGGCTCATCAAACGGTGCAACCGCCGCGTGAGCCGCATTTCCATAATGGATGCTTCGTCCCCAAGACCAGTGCCTACACGGGCTCGATCCACGGTCATGATCTAGCTTGGGGACACGAAGGTCTTTGGGTTGTGAATACGCTGTTTTCTTGCATTTGCACACTCCACGAAGAGTACAGTTTCGTTCCTCGATGGCGGCCGCGGTTCATTTCGCAATTGATCGATCAAGACCGCTGCCACCTTAACGGGCTCGCCATGGAACACGGCGTGCCGCGTTTTGTGACGGCCATGGCCGAGTCAAACGAACCTGCAGGGTGGCGACCGACGAAAGCGACAAGTGGCGTCGTCATGGACATTCCGTCGGGCGAAACCATCGCTCGCGGTTTTGCTATGCCGCACTCTCCGCGAGTCTATCAAGACAGGCTTTGGGTGCTTGATTCGGGCCGCGGAAGTTTTGGTTATGTCGATCAGCAATCCGGAAATTATCAATCCGTCGAAACCGTACCAGGCTACACGCGAGGCCTTGCCTTTCATGGCCAGTTCGCTTTTGTTGGATTGTCAAGAATCCGCGAGACAAGCGTTTTTGGCGGGGTCCCTATTGCCGAGCGACGCAATGAACTGCGCTGCGGGATTGCTGTAATCGATTTGCTCAGTGGCAAGACGGTCGCAGTGTTTCAGTTCCATTCTGGCGTGACGGAAATTTTTGCAGTCGACGTAATCCCCGGCATTTCGAATCCGCACATTGCAGGCTCGTCGACAAGCCAGCAGGAACACGATGTCTGGATCGTGCCCGCTCCCGATTCACCGATTCCAACTGTTCAACCGCGAATGCCGCTCTTTGCAACGAGCCCTTCCGGAGTATCCGAGTTTGGTCGGCATACATCGCCTCGCCGTTCGCCAAGTGCACTTGCCGACATGGCAGCTAAATTTCACGCAGAAGGTCGAATTAGCGAAGCGGTCAAACTTTACGAAGAAGCCATTCAGGCTGACCCGGAATCGGCGGCGCATTGGGTAAATCTCGGTAACGTTCGGCAAGATCAAGGCGACCAAGCCGAAGCACTTCGCTGCTATGAAAAAGCTTATGGCCTGGATGCGGAAAATGTGCCAGCGTTACAGAACCTGGGGTACTTGCTGTTCAACATGGGGTTTTCTGAGCAAGCCAAAGGGTACCTCGACCGATTGTTGAAACTCGTGCCATCGGCGATGAATCATTTGCTGGCCGCTGCCGTATTGCCTATCGTTTACGATTCTCCCCAAGCGATCGACCAATGGCGCATCCAGCAGCGACAAATCCTTCAGGACGCGGTAAACGCAAACTTGACAGTCGACGCTACAACGCAGCTTGTTCCGACAGGATTTTTCTGGGCTTATCAGGGAAAATGTGACCTAGAGATCATGCAGTTGCGCAACCAGATAATTCGAGGCAAAGACAACTCGACCGTTGCCGTCAAAAAGCGATCCAATAAGAAAATTAAGCTTGGCATGATGTCGGCGTATTTTCGCGATCATACGATTGGGCGGCTTAACATCGGCCGTGCCGAGCATTTGGATCGCGAGCGATTTGAACTGACGATCCTATTTGGTACTCGTCAAGAGGACGCCATGGTCGAGCGTTTCAAGAAAGCTGCGGATCAATTTGTTATGCTTCCCCGGGACGTCGCTGGTTCGCTCCGAACACTCGAGCAACTCGACCTGGACGTGCTGCTATTTGCGGATGTCGGAATGGACGCTCTCTGTTCGACACTTGCGTATTCGCGGTCAGCGCCTATTCAAATGACAACTTGGGGTCATCCGGAAACGACGGGAAGTTCGGTCATGGACTATTTTGTTTCCAGCCGATTGCTGGAGTCCGACGGGGCCGCAGCAGCTTATTCGGAAAAGCTGATACTGCTGTCTGACCTCGGTACGTATTATGAACGGCCTTCACGAAGCAGTAAACCAAAATCGAGAGCTGAGTTTGGCATCCCGGCTGATCGCCATGTTTATACTTGTCCTCAAACTCTGTTCAAATTCCATCCTGAATTCGACTGGGCGTTAAACGAGATATTGCGTCGCGATCCGAAGTCCGAACTTGTCATTCTCGAAGGCCGTGTTCCTGAATGGACCAATCGACTGACCGCGCGTTGGCGAAACTTGTCGCATCTTTCCGGTGATCGTGTTCGGTTTCTGCCGGCTCAGTCGAATGCCGACTTCCTTGAGTTACTCGCCATTTCCGACGTCAACCTTGACCCGTTCCATTTCGGTGGCGGAAACTCCAGTTACGAGTCTTTGGCAGTGGGGACGCCGATTGTTACTTTGCCAAGTGATTTTCTACGCGGTCGAATTACATCCGCGTTGTACAAGAAAATGGGATTCGAGTTATTGATTGCACGTGATCGTGAAAACTACGTTGAGCTGTCAGTCCAGCTTGGCACCGATCCTGATTTCCGTCGCATGTGCAGTCAGCATATCGAAAAATGCAGCCCAACCCTGTTCGAAGATTTGTCCGAAGTCCGATCCTTCGAAAACGGTATTCAACAAGCCGTCGCAAGCCACTAAGCCCATCGCATCAACTCTTGCTAAGCTTATCAGCAAGTAAACTGGCTACCGTTCGAGCCATGTTGCGTTAACCCAGTACACTCGTGGGAACAGTTGTTTATTTGTTCCAAGTTAATCACGCTGGAATGTTTCGGCGTTGCTGCTCGTTATCTGTGCCGCCAAGACAAAGGGCTGAATATTTTCGCTTTCAAAACGTACGGCATTGTCACCAAACAAAAAATGACAACCACCTCGATGAAAGGAGTGGAAATTAGAATCGCGAAAGTTGTTGCAGTTGATAGGGCATTCGCCTTGCATGGCAGGATATTGTGGGTTGCGAATCGATCCACCAAGCCAGTGCCGACCATTA
>JANMNK010000796.1:0-2382 GCA_031373875.1 Pirellulaceae bacterium
TCGATTTTCTCAAGAGCTCGTTGCTATCGAACACTATTTCATCCACGCCAGTAGTTCATACTCGATTGCTCGAAGCTTACCAATCGAACGGCTATCAAGACTCGTTACACGCCGCTGTTAGAACCCATTGTACCTGACGGCCCGCCAGAGTTCGAACCCTTTTGGCTACTTCTAGTTTTTTCGAAAAGTCGGGAGGAGCTCGGCAGCCAAAAAGAATGAGCCGGCGACAACGATCAGATCCTGGTCCGACGAATCACAAATCGCTGATCGCAGCGCATCATCGGGCAGAGCGTGCACAGAGACCTTCGGCACAGCAACAGGTTTTACTTCGGCAATCGCATCCAGAGTTGCCTGATAAAGCTGCGAGTGTTCCACGGCCCGCGGGTTGCTTTGGAACTGAGTGACAATAATCGAGTCAAAGGAACGTACGAGTTGCCTAAGTATGGCCTGATAGTTCTTATCGCGGCTAACGGCAAAGACAAGGGTTTTCTTCTTGGCGGGAAAGTACTCGCCTAGTGTCTCAATCAGCGCGGCCACAGACGCTTCGTTATGCGCCGAGTCGATGATGACATTGGGCTTTTGGCTCAATATCTCCAAACGAGCCGGAATCTGCGTCTTGGCGAACGCATCCCGGGTTGCTTCTTCCGGGATGGAGTATCCCATTTCACGAAGCCAGTCGGTGCAAGCACAAACCACGGCCGCGTTATGCGCTTGATGGCTTCCCATGACCAGTAGAGGAATATTGGTTAGCGTGCGAGATAGTTTAAAGACGCGCGGATCGGCTTCGTAACTAAACGATGCACCTGCCTGGCCATCGCTCGGGGCTTTCCAGCGATATCGAAAATCCTTGTGGATCAACCGCAAAGGTGCAGAATGGTCTTTTGCGACTTCTGCTATGACATCCGCTGCTTCTTGTGCCGTAACTCCACTAACAACCGGAACGGGCGACTTGATAATGCCCGCCTTCTCCGATGCAATCAAGGCAAGTGTATTTCCCAGTTGCTGCTCGTGGTCGAAACTGATCGAAGTGATGACGGTGAGGACTGGCGAGCACACATTCGTTGAATCTAAACGCCCGCCAAGACCCACTTCGACTACAGCAAAGTCCGTGTTCTTGCTAGCGAAATAAAGCCACGCGAGAGCCGTCGTCAGCTCAAAAAATGTAGGCGACTCACCGCCGGGTTCATTCATTCGCTCGGCAGCATTTCGAATCTGATCGACCATCGCGATAAATTCCGGACGCGTCGGATTTAATCCGTTTACGGAAAATCTCTCTTCTAAATGAATGAGGTGGGGCGATGTGTATCGACCCGTACAATAGCCGGCAAGTCGTAGAGATTCGGAAAGGAGCCAAGCCGTCGAGCCCTTGCCTTTGGTGCCCGCGATATGTATCACGGGGCATCGCAAATGCGGGTCGCCAAGCTCGGACAATAAACGCCGCATGCGATTGAGTCGATAATACTGCTTGGTATATGGCTGATTGGTAGCCTTTTCATAATTGATGCGATCGATCAAAAACCGAGTCGCCTCGTGATACGCGTTATCTTCCTCCAATCCTGCCGTCACAATATGCCTTTCGTCAATGACCGACGTGTTGTTCTCGTGGTTGCGTCAACCACTATTCTAACACGTCGATCATCTAAGAATTTCGTGTGGCCATTTGTTTATGACACAAAATTTACTGTCAGACGAAATTGATCGTCAAATTCTCCGTAGCACTAACGCCTCCTCGGCCATCGCGCAACGTGAAACTCACAGTTCTCGCATTCGCTGCAGTGCTTGCGAGGGTTCGGAACGTAATGGACCGCACCAAACTCTCGACAATCGCTTGGGTGGCAAACTCGTTGAATCGAAGAATTAATGATCGTCCGGCCGTCCCGTTCGAGTTCATTAGCCCTATCATACTGCCTCGATGCAACAGTTCTTGACCCACCACGCTGAAATCGCCGCTTAAGCCAATTTGCTCTGAACTGTCCGTTCCCGAGGTTGTTTGAACGACAAGGGTTCCATTGTAGAAAGTCGGATTGTCCATATCCGTTACAGTTGCGGCGGGGGCCATCACAACTGCTGCATCGTCGCGAGTGTAATTTAAACTCGCGTTATTGATCGTCAAAATCGGATTGTCATTAACGGGATTCAAGATAACCTTTTTGACGGCCGTTCGGCTTGTCCCGCCTTCTCCGTCGGTAAGAACTGTTTCAATACGTCTGGTCTGTTGCAGAGGAACTTCGCCAACGAATTGATAATTGAGATTCCGCACCAAAGCTTGCACCGCGACTGGCGTGGCGCGGGAATTTAATGTCACAACCAACGGATTGAGGCCGTCGCCCCCAGCGAAAGTACCAATAACAAGCCCCTGATGAAGAACTTGCGACCCCCTGG
>JANMNK010000807.1:0-7384 GCA_031373875.1 Pirellulaceae bacterium
ATGCACGTCTTCTATGACGTTGTCGGCGACAACACATTTACGAGCGAACCACTGGTCGTTCCAGGTCGCTTGGAGTTTCAACAAGGCGGTATCTATCGCTTGAAGCTAACCAATATTCCAGGTCAGGAAGGGATCGAACTCTATCCTACTTTGGAAGTTGGCGCAGCGACCATGCGAACGGCTGCTTACTTGGCACATAATGCAGTGCCTATCCAATTCACCGACAAAGATGTTCAATCGGCAATCGACTCGAATTTTGTGACCAAGGTAATTTATTTGCCTGATCCAGAATTCCAAGGCGAAGCACTTTCCGGAATTGACACATTGGTCAGCACGGCTCTTGAGCCAGGCCTCGATCCGATTATCGAAGCCGATCGTCGTGGTTCGATTTTGGCTATCGTTCGTCTTGGTAATAAAGACATCGAGTTGGCTGGACCAGGAGTCGGGGGAGCTTACGCCATGGGCGGAATGATGAACCCAGCTTACTGTGGTCCAGAAGGAATGGTTGGCGCTAATCCACCAAATTTTGTTGCGGGCGTAACCGCTCCGCAATATGGAATGACCCAGTCGGGTACCCCGATCGGATTGGTTGGACCTCCACACCTTCCGTTTGGTGCTCCTGCTGGGTTGCAAAAGCACGTGATGAAGAATCACACCCACATGAGCCTGCCTGACCCAGTGGAAAAGGTGAAGATCCATGTTAAACAACAACCTGGCTACAACTATCCACAACCTGCAAGCCGAGCTTACATTCGCGAACAGAATATCAATCCTGGTTACCCAACCGGTATGAATATTCATCGTCGAGCAAGCCAAGCAGTCGCTCCTAACGCTTACGGTGGCGGTAGCGGTCAAGTCGGCGATGCTTATTGCCCACCGGGACAGATTCGCTAACGCGAGTTCCAACATCAAGGTAACTATGAGTAAAAGCAAGGCGGCGCGAGGAATCAAGCCGCCTTGCGTCGTGAGCGTTTGAAAAGCTTTTCCATCGAAATGGGACACAATATGTTGCTCAGTCAAAGCATCACAAAACAGCCCGAAAGCATTCTGGCTCGATTGTCCTTTTCCGGTTTTGGATTCGCAAAGCGTATCACGGTGCTGGTGTTGTTTGTAATGGCAGGTTCGACGGGTATGGTCAATGGCCAGCAAAATCGACTGCCACATGTTTGGCCAATGTACCAGGACAACATGGCTCCCGGCGTCATTGGGCAAAGCCAGATACAACGACGGCCTCAGGCTTTCGGATATTTTCAGCCCGTTGAAATAACTGGTCCTGAAGGCATTCGAATATCGTTGGCGACGTCCGGAGTATTCGACGAACCTCAACCCTCGCCTTTTCGTGCCGGTTTGCTAGTAGGTGCTCCTTACCGAATTCGTGTCGGTGGCATTCCCTACGAAGACGGACAAGAGCTATATCCAACAATTGAAATTATTGATCGACTGTATGCTCCTTCCGAGCGCGAGCACCGAATGCCGATTCCAATCGAGCTTGACGAGAATGACCTGACAGCAGCCTTGCGAGGCGATATGGTCACTCGCGTAATTTATTTAGAAGACTCAGAAATCGCCGAGCCCATAAGTTATGCCGACGGCGGTCAGCGCGTTCGGGACGTTTATGGTGCTGAAGACGCGTTGCATGCAGCGGACCAGTTAGGACGACCGGTTGCGATCCTTCGAATTGGATCGCGTGTTCCCAACGAAACTGGTAACGCCGACAACAATGAATTTCTATTTGGCTCACCGACTTGGTTCCCAATAAAGGAAATTCCAAATCGACAAAAGATGATCGACGCAGGCATCATTCCTGTTCCAGAAATGCCGCCCGTAACAATTCAAGCCATTCAACCGAAAGCCGCTCCTCGCCAAGCTGCAGCCGAAACACGAATTGGGGGCTGATAAGTCTTGTCGCGCGAAGGCTTTCGCTCTCAGCGATTTCCAAGTCTTTTGGCCACACGTCAGTCGAAATAACCTGAGCAAATTAAGTAGGAAAATTGAACGCATGAACGCCTCTCTCAGGAAATTCGTTTTCGTCAGTTGCTGCTCTGTCGCTTTGCTTGGTTGCCGGACGACTGGTTCCAACAACGGACAGCCCGTCGTCAAGCGAACTGCTACGCCAAGCTACCATCCGAACGCCGTCCAGCGTGAACTTGCAAAAAGCACGCCCGCCATTGGCTCGACTTCGCGAGTTCAGCAAGCGTCTGCAGAGCAGCCAGTGGGTCAAGGGCAAGTTGAACAAGCTGGTTATGTCACGGCCACAGGTCCGGCACAAAGAGCCGTCTTTCAAGGTCGCGTAGCCCAGAATGCACAACCGCAGAGCGCTTGTGGTTGCCCGTCGTGCAATAGCGACAGCCAAACCTATTGCCCCGTCTATACGGATTTGGGCGAGTCATGTCCACCGCCATCCGAGCGGACTAGCACACCATGGATCGATCCTCAAGAATACATTTTTGACGGCGGCGATCGAGAACCGTGGGTTGTCGTCCGGAACGACGGCCAAGTTGCCGGTTTGCAACCAGAAGACACAGTGATCCATTACGATACAAAGTCTGGGGACACATTCGTCGAGCCAGCTTGCCGTACCCCAATCTATTCGCCTCGCTTCGCTGCCGTTCGCAAAATTACAACGACAAGAGAAAGCGATGTTGCCATCAGCCCTTATGCTGCACGACAACCAATCGCTACGAGCATGAAGCGCGACGCTTTGCCTCCATTGAAAGTACGCCAACCAGTCCGCGCGTTGCCGGAAAAGGGTGTCCGAGTTGTCGAAGCGTTTCGTGACCGCAATCGCGGCATACCCGTTGAGCGAACCATTCCAACTCTCGGATTCGAAGACACTGTACTTCCCTACGCCGACATTCAGTTCCTTCGTACTGGTCAAAAAGACGAAACGGATATCGTAAAACTGCAACGCGGAGTCGCTGCTGCTCGGGAGTGGGCATCCGAAGAATCGATCCAAGTTATCATCGATGGCGACGAAGCAGCCATCATGAAAGAAGAGAAATCGACTGCCGAGATCGTTCTATATGATTATCACGGCAAGCCTTGCATTCGAATTTGCAAAGTGGCTTCGCACCAAATCGCGGCCCCTGGCGATGAAATTGAGTTCACCATTCGTTTCGACAACACGGGTGTCGAAGAAGTGAACAACGTTGTCATTCTTGACTCGCTCGCACCTCGGCTCGAATATGTCGAAGACAGCCAAAAAACCAGCATAGAAACTAAGTTTTCGACAACCGAAAATCAAGCTGGCTCAAGTGTCCTTCGATGGGAACTTACCAATCCACTCGGCGAGGGACAAGGCGGCTATATCCGATTCCGCTGTCGCGTTCGCTAGCGCTAAAAGGCTGCGACTATTCGAGACATAGAAAACGTCTTGGGGGTCACTTCGCATTCACGCGATTCCTCCGCGATCAAATTGTGTAGCCTGATTCATCGCTGCCGACCAAGAGCTCATCTCGAGATGAGTTCACTCCTGATGCGAATTGACGACTTCGAGGACCTTCGTCTCTCGCGATTGGAGCAAGCGACCTTGCCATCCAATCATGCGTCGATAAAGCCAAATGCATGCAGCAGCTTCGATGAAGGACACAATTAGGTAAATTGGTACGTATCGGATGCCTGCGTAATGGGCCAACGCAATCTCGCCTCCCAGTGCAGCGGCAGCCGGAACGAGTACAAGCGGAAAAAACATCGTGACCCCAAACTGAACCGCCATGGTTGTAATGCTAACGTTTGCAGGTTTTGATGTGCCGGGAACGATGGCCATCGGAAAATAGGTGGATGTGACATTGCCCACCAAGCTAGTTCCACAAAACACAACGACCAACTGCAATAGACTGGCCAGGAGAATAGATAAGGAGGGAATCGCAAAGTAGCAAGCTCCCGCAAATACGACAGCAGACAAACCTACAAAGACGGGGATGAGGGCCAGATTCTTGCCGATCAAAATGTGGCGTCGTTCGATGGGCATAAGAACATAGGAACGGAACCCGCTTCGATCCGTTCCGAAAATGTTAAGCGACATTAGCAAGTGAATAAACATGCTCAACGCTACACCACCCAATAACACAAATCCGCCTGCTTCGGCGGGCAGTTTCGGGAACGGTTTTGTGGCTGCAATGACGAACAGAAACATCAAAACAATAATCGGTCCAATCAAAGCTAGTTTGGCTTCGGGTGATCGAATCAAGTGAATCCAACTTGCCAAAGTTACCGTGGCGATTGGTTCATCGAGCAAACGAAATTCCCGGTCGAGCAAAGAGCGAGGACGATTTTGCGCGCCGGGTAATTGCTTTGTCTTTGCGATGCGACCAACTGGGGTCCCCGACTGAGTGAATTGCCGAAGCGTGACGGAGTAGGTTCGCAATAAACTTGTGCAGGCTAGCACCAGCATTCCCAGCGTTGCTAATCCACTTGGCCAAAGCCGACCCTTCAGCAATTCCATGCTTGCCAACGGGAGCCAACCGATGGGCAGATAGAGGTTGGTGGGCACAGCTATCGCTTCGATGCGGCGAAGAGAAGCTTCATTCTCTGACTTGCGTTGAGCAGCCTCTTCAGCTTGTATCTTGGCGAATTCCTTCTCAAATGTCGCTGAATCAATTTCCTGGGAGTCGCGTCTTTTTACTAATTCTTGAAGGGCCTTGATGGGATTAGTGGGATTGTTATTTTTTCGGCCAAGCTCGACTTGGATAATCACATTGGGGATTTGTGTGATGAGAATCAAGCCAAGGGTCAGAATTGCGATTACCGTTTGCCGCCGTCGTTTAGTTGACATCAAAGAAACCAACCATCCCCTCACTTGATACGTCACCGCCGTGATCATCGCGATAAACGCAACGATCATGGGAACTAACAGTAGCATGCGCCATCCAATCGTGGGAACCGCAGCGATACAAATCCCGACGCTGGCACAAGTGAAGAACAAAAGCCCCAGCGAGATGAACGAGGTTATGTAGTTTAAAAAGAATGCTCCTTTGAGCGAGACTGGCAAGTGCAGGAATCGATCGAGCGATAACATCTCGCTACGCTGGATTTCTACAATCAAGCTGACGCTCCAAACTAACAAGAAGACGACGACCAAGGCGTCCCACGCTAACAAGAATTGCAAGACGGTAACTTTTGGTAACCAAATTAGCCCTGCGCCAAGGGCGAGAAAAAAAGAGGAAATCGCAAGAGCGCCTGCGGAGCAGACAATCATGATCATCAGAACAAGATTGAGCACACCCGCGCGTCGCCACTGATTGCGGCTCAGGGTCCATCGCAACCAAAGCATCGTCTTCAGATGTTTCAAGTTCACGAAATCTTCTCCGGCGGACTTGACGTCGATCGTGGCTGCGCCGGATCTTCCAGCCAACTCAATTGTTGATGGACATTTTCCGCACTTCCCACTTTCTCTAGGAATCGTTTCTCCAAAGAGTCACCTTGTCGCAATTCCGCAAGGGAGGTTTGTTCCACCAGTTCACCCTTGGCAATGATGCCCACATGGGTGCAGATTCGCTCGACGATTTCAAGAACATGAGAAGTCACGAAAACGGTGGAACCTCGTGACGCGAAATTAGACAGTAACTCCCGAATGACACGCGACGTTACCGCATCCACTCCTTCGAAAGGCTCGTCCAGAAACAACAAATCTGGATTGGGCAGCAACGCGCCAGCCAGTGCGAGTTTCTTTTTCATGCCGTGAGAATATTCAACAGTCAATTTCTTTTCGACGTCATCCAGTGCCAACACATTGAGCAGTTCCTCGGACCGGTCACGAACAAGCGGTCTGGGCATTAGGAACATGCGACCAATGAAAGTCAGGTATTCGCGAGCCGTTAGATTGTCGAATAGTGCCAAGCCTTCAGGCACAACGCCGATTCTTCGTTTGATGGCGATCGCATCTTTGGGGTCCCAAGGATTCAATCCAAGAACGGATATCTGTCCGCCTGAGGGTGCGAGGATACCCGTCAGCATTTTTATCGATGTGGACTTTCCTGCACCGTTCGGACCGAGGAACCCATAGACAGTCCCTTTATCGACTTGCACATTGATTTGTTTTACAGCGCAAAAATCGCCGAAATAACGAGTTAGTTCGCGAGTTTCAATCGCATATTCCATCAATACATTCCCGTAACAAGTTCTAATCGGGACTGCCTGAGTAAATCCGCGACACGAAAAAGTAGTCGAACGGACTAGGCACTCTGAACTTTTAGCCTATTCGGGCCAATCCACCCACGCATGCAAATTCCCGCACTGCGAAGTCTGGACCAAAATCCCAATGCAAACAATCTGCTATTTGCTTACCAAGACGGATACTTAGTAGGTCTTGTCAACTCGTTCCGTTAGTCCCTCACGTGCTGCTTGATGTGCGGCGTGCCTTAAGTGACGTGGCACGATTACATCCGATGCCAGCCCGAGTTTCTCCAGAATTTTGATCTCATAGTAGCTGATGTCAAACTCCCACCAGCGATGTTGTACCGTCGCCGCCGAGGGGTCTTGGTGGTGATTGTTATGCCAGCCTTCGCCTACAGTCAACAGGGCAACCAACCAGTTATTGCGACTCTCTTCGCCGGTATGGTAATTTCGATAACCAAACATATGACTAAGCGAATTGACGGACCAAGTAATATGCCATACCGCAACGGTGCGTACGAAAACGCCCCATACGACTAGGCTAACGCCAAGTTGAATTGCTGAAGCAAGTCCACCGTAGAACCATCCGGCGATGAAACCAGCAACGAAATAAATCATGAGCTGGATGTACACAATGTAAAACTGCAAGATAGGACGCTTTTCTAGTTTCATATAGAACGGATCCCGCAACAGGTCCTTACCGAATTTTTCGGTCGCGCTCATCGAGTGCGTTGCTCGGTTGCGATACATCAACCAGCCCATGTGCGACCATAGGAAATTGACCAAGGGCGTGTGCGGGTCCGGTTGTTCATCCGAATCCACATGATGCATCCGATGGATGACGACCCAGCGAACGGGTGTGTCTTCCAGACAGCAAATGCCGAGAATAGCAAAGATATGCTCAACCCAAGTTGGTGTTCGAAAACTTCGATGCGTCAACAACCGGTGATAACCAATCGTGATGCCTTGGCCGAACACATGCACGCCAATCAACATGACTATCACACCCGTCCAAGAAAAGCAGTACGGGATCAAAGCCAACAAGGCCAATAGATGGACCAAACCAATTGTGCCAGCGTAGAGCCAGTTTACTTGATAGGGTTGAACCGGTTCAGGAACGGTCAATGACATAGATTATTCTCGATGGTGGAATGAACGCATTCTGAATTTCGAATTGAATGCGATGGCGTTCTTGAAAGGCCAAGAAAGTTACAGGACAGCATTGTCATTGGAAACAGCGTTTTACAACAGCCATTTTCCAAGAATTATT
>JANMNK010000825.1:0-4088 GCA_031373875.1 Pirellulaceae bacterium
TCGATTTGTCCAATGTGTAGCAACCGCAAACCTAAGCGAGCATGGAGTGTGTACGAAATTCTACGGCGTCAAGGCAAGTCTTCTTCGTCCAATTCGTCCTGAACGGGACGAACTTCGATTTGGGGGACTTCGCCATTATTCGGATTGTCATTAAATATCTGAGAAAATCGCAACCGCCGTGTGGCGGCTTCAATTTCACGTGAATCGATGATTCGATTGGGACGCACTCGTCCAAGCAAATTCAAGGGAACCGTGTGCTTTGTAAAACTGCTATCGCCATCGATGTGAACGCGAATATCACTGACGCGATAGATGTCGCCTTCTTCGATGTCGTAAATCAGATTCAGCTTTTCTCCAGGCAAGTAAACTGGCTGGGGTGTAATGTCGCAGAAATAGAATCCTTGAGAGCCATAGATCTCACGCAGCAATCGGGTGTCATGATCCATCTTGCTTTGATTGAATGGCTCGCCCACCTTCAACTTAAATCCGTTGGATAGTTGGTCGACGGTAAAGTACTTGTTTCCTTGAATCGTAATTTCGTTGATGCTGTATTGATTCCCTTCGCTCACGACAAACGTGACATACAGCCATTTGCCGTCAGCGTCGTACTTTGTCGAGTAATCTACCTTCGCATCGAAGTAGCCGAGACTACGGTAGTAGCCTTCGAGACGCTCTTTATCGGCGTCCAATTTGATCGGGTCGGCTGCGTTTGATATATAGCCGCGAACACCGAGAAGCGCGTCGCGAGACTTGATTTTCGCCTTCAACAAATCGGTCGCGAACGAATTATTCCCAACAATATCGATTCGCCAAATCCGTTCTCGCTCGCCTTCGCTAATACGGAAAACGACTTCGGTTTCACCAACTTTGGCGCCTTGAAACACTTGTACGTCGGCATGATTGAATCCTCGATCATGATAAAGATCAATCAATCTCTGCTTGGCCTGAATCACCATTTGGGGGCTATGTGCATCCCCTTTTTCGATACCCGCATGTTTTTTAAGGTCGCGTTCGTCGAGTTTGGTATTCCCATGGAATACGACGCTATCGACGATGGGTTTCTCCTGAACGATCAACTTAATATGAATGCCTTCAGGGGAATCAATGAAACGCGCTTCGATCCGTTCAAACAGTCCCGATCGATAAAGTTCATTGATGTCGCGATTAAGTTGGTCAGAATCATATAAACGGTCTTGGCGAGACTGTATGTGGGACATAATGCTATGTTCGGAAACCGTTTTTTCGCCTTCGATGGTTACCGACAAGATCATCTTGCCGGACTTTACATCGCGAAAAACGGGACCGCCAGCTTCCCAGACTTTGTCACGGAATTTGGGATCGGAAAACGCCGGTATTTGATCTTGAGGCCCTTGGCCAAAGCTCGTCGTCGCCGACCATGACAATGCGACTCCGACCGCAGCGCACACGACGAACCTTACCCAGCCCCAGGGAGCTAGTTTCGATTGCGTATACTCTCGATTCATTCGGTGCATGTATCAGCCTCCGTGCTGAATTCACCGCAGCGTGTCGCTGACTGGAACTCGATTTGTAGGTCCACGTGACACAGGGGCTTCGTTTTTGGATATGGTCGCGAAACCGCTGCGTTCAGAAGCGTTGATTAAACAATAATCAACCAAATCGCAAGCCGAATACCGATGCATTTTATCGCCGAACATTCAGTTTCTAAATTATCGACGCAAATTTGGGCCTCTACTCCCGCCGAAATGCTGGTTACAATATGCTTTCCGTTTGTGTGGCTCCAACGCTTTACGTACGCTAGCGTTGGTTCATCACTTCCAAAGACAGTTTTCCGAAAGCTGCCCAAGACAGTTCAACTCCGTCAGGAACCCTCACTCGCCATGGCCTACTTAAATGCTGAAACCGGGAGTGCCTTCGGTCGTCGCTATGAACTTGATAAGCCCGAATCGATCATGGGACGCCATCCCGAATGCGACGTAATTTTGGAAGTTGGTGCGGTTAGTCGTCAACACGCCAAAATCGTGCGACAAGGCGAAGCGCACATGTTGGAAGATCTCAAAAGTCGAAACGGCACGTTCCTTAATGGGAAACTAATAAGCGAACCAACCGAGTTGGTTGACGGAGACATGATTCGAATCTGCGATCTCGAATTCTCGTTCCACGCAGACGATTCATCCGCATTGGATGGTGGCCGATTAGCCGAAGGCAGCAGTCTTGGCATTCTCATGGTCGACGACCCTGAGGAATCCTCACAAAGAGCTATAACCGGAAAACTGGACCTGAGTTCCATGGGTACTCAGTTTATGGTCTCTCCCGAAGTCAAACTTACGGCTTTGATTGAGATCATGAAAAACCTAGGTCGCGCCGTGGCGCTCGATGACGTCTTACCTAAAGTCTTGGATAGTTTATTCAAAGTATTCATCCAGGCCGATCGGGGCTTTTTGCTTCTGAAAGATGCCGAAGGTCAGCTTCAACCTAGGTGGGTAAAAACTCGTCGCGAAGATCAACAAGAGTCCGTGCGTATCAGCCGCACAGTACTTCGTCAGATCATGGAACACAAGCAAGCTATGATCTCACTCGACGCAAGTTCGGATGAGCGATTCGAAATGAGTCAAAGCGTGGCCGATTTTAAAATTCGCTCGATGATCGTAGCGCCCTTGCTCAATAGCTACGGTGATCCCATTGGCGCTATTCAACTGGATACTCTTAATCAGCGAAATCGTTTCGAAGAAAAAGACTTGGAAGTTTTGGTTGCTATCGCCAATCAAGCCGGTATCGCTATCGAAAATGCACAACTACATGAACAAGTTTTGACTCAAAAACTTCTTCAACAGGATTTGCTCTATGCAAAGCAAGTGCAAGAGGCATTCCTACCAAAAGTCAAACCAAATAATCCAGCTTACAGTTTTTATCAGTTCTACCATGCAGCGAATCAAATCGGCGGGGACTACTTTGACTACATCCAGCTTGGGCCGGATCGATTGGCGGTAGTTGTGGCTGACGTCGTCGGTCACGGTGTTGCGGCAGCGATGTTCATGGCCAAACTGTCCGCCGAAACTCGATTTGCGTTTGCCAACCAAAGCGATCCCGCCTTGGCGCTCGCACTTCTCAACACACGAATTATGCTTCTCGGACTTGAGAAGATGGTGACGATGCTCGTGATCATCCTCGACAACAACTCGAGGCAAGCCACCATCGTTAACGCCGGACACATGCCTCCCATTTTGCACCGCGCAGACGGCACTTTGCACGAACCATCAGCCCAGGAAAGCGGCCTTCCGCTCGGAGTAGACTGCGAAACCGTTTACGAAGTTGCCAGTGTGCAACTTGCATCGGGCGATACAATGACGCTTTACACTGACGGTATTTTCGAAGCACCGAATGCCGAAGGCGAACAATTCTCGATCAATCGAATTCGGCAGCTAGTTCAGAACGCAGCAGGAAAAGTCGAGCAAACGGGCAAGAGCATCGTCGAAGCCGTACGCAAGCATGTTGGCGAATGCTCTCAAGAAGACGATATGTGCTTGGTCGTGGTAGGCAAATCCTAACATCGTTCGCCCGCCTGAAAGCCATGCCTTGAAAAACATCTCAATCGTTTATTCTGACCCACCGAGGGTGACCGGAATATTAACGATTTGTCCTTGCCGAGACACGGACAAATTGACAACATCGCCGGGCTTTTTGTTTTCGATAATGGTCAGCAAATCATCCGCAGTCGAAATCTTTATGCCGTCGCATCCAATAATCGAATCGGCTTCGCTCGGGTCGATCGAAGGTTGTTGAAATACCGCGTTATTCCTTCGAAACTTTCGCATGATGACTTTGTAGCCTTTCACTCCGGCCTTTTCGGCAGGTCCTTTCGGCGTGAGCTCAACAACCATCAACCCGTTTTCTTTTTCCTCAACTCGCATGATGCCGATCGTTGGACGAACGACATAGCCATTCAAAATCAATTGTGGCACAACACGCCGAATCGTGCGCGACGGAATTGCAAATCCGATCCCGGCACTATCTCCCGTACTCGTCGCTATCGCCGTGTTCATTCCAATCAAATCCCCTCGAGTATTAAGCAGAGGTCCACCCGAGTTACCCTGATTCAACGCCGCATC
>JANMNK010000846.1:0-1918 GCA_031373875.1 Pirellulaceae bacterium
CAGCATGATTGCCGCTGCGACAATCCTCATGCATGGCGACGTCAGTACGCGATCTGTGGACGTTCAAAGGCAAATTTTAGCAGACCTCGACGAACTGATCGAAAAAATTCGGAAAGAGACACAAAAGAATTCCCAAAACAAAAAGTCATCTCAACAGCCGAAGTCGCAGGCTGGCTCTAAAGCGGCCCAAAAACAAAGCAGCAATGCCAAGCTTCCCACGTCAATTCCCAACGAACAACAGTCACCAAGCCAGCAAGTCGCCAGCGGCAACCAACCTGGTAAGGCTCAATTGAGTTCTGGAAAGACCGAAGTCAACTTGGCCGACAACATTCGGCTCGGCGAAGGCGTGTGGGGGCATTTACCAGAGCGCGTGCGACGTCAGATGATCGCATCGGGGGCTGTGAAGTTCTTGCCCAAGTACCAGACGCTCATCGAAGAATACTATCGCCGCGTTGCCGAGGATAACGCAGCCACGAATCGCAAAAATCCCAATTGATAATGGTTCATTACAGTGACGGACGGAACTTTGATTGAAATCAAATCTTTTCGAAATGCGTGTCGTACATCCCGTCGATTGTTTCTCGCATCGGGAGTCGGAACGTTGGTTTTTCCATCGGCGAAGACAGGATTCAGCCAATCACGAACCGACTACGACGCGATGTACACGCGAGAAGTCGATGCGGCGATCGAACGGGGATTGGCTTACTTGCAAAGCCGCCAGCTTCCCGACGGTAGCTTCGCGACGACAAAATGGGGACAAAGTGCCGCCGTTTGTAGTTTGGCTGGGATTAGTTTTCTTGGCCGCGGCGTTCGTCCAGGCATAGGACAACTAGGGACAACTCTGGATAAAATCGGACAGTATGTGCTCGCATGCTCTCAAGACTCTGGCTTTGTTTGCAACGACGACGCCAAGAGTCACGGCGACATGTACGAGCACGGATTTTCGACGTTGTTCATCGCTGAGCTTTACGGGACAGGTATTGCTACAGGCATCGGAACCAAATTGCGGCAAGCGGTTGACTTGATCATCCGTTCCCAGAATAGCCAAGGCGGCTGGCGTTACAAACCCATGCCTGCCGATGCAGACATCTCGGTAACCGTCTGCCAAGCTATGGCCCTTCGCGCGGCCCGCAACGCCGGAATTGCAGTTCCCAGCGAAACCATAGACCGTCTCGTCGCGTATCTTCGCCGAAGCCAGAATGCCGATGGCGGATTTATGTATCAACTAACGGGCGGTGAAAGCCGGTTTCCGTTGACCGCTGCAGCTAGCGTCGCACTGTACAATGCCGGTATCGCCCGTGGCAACGAAATCGAAGAAGCGATGCAATACTTGATCAAGAACTATGCTGCTTGCCGAAGCCCGGAATCGAATTATTTCTATTATGCCCACTATTATTCCGCGCAAGCTTTTCGTCACTTCGGCGGCGATCAATGGCCAAGCTGGTACAATCGGCTGCGCGATATCATACTCACACGACAGCAACCGGACGGTGGCTGGTTTGATCACTCAAGCACCGAGTACGGTACTGCCATGGCATGCATAATTCTGAACATGCCTCGAACCGTGTTACCGATCTTCCAAAGCTAATTTTTGAATCAGAGTTTTTCACAATGAAGCCTACTTTGGAATTCCGGTCGATCGCGACGCTCTTATTCACGGCACTCGGCCTTTGTTGTTGGGCTGCTCAAGTAACAGCAAACGACACCAAGACGACCGGTTTGTATCTTTCGGATTCAACTGTCCAAGTCAGCAAGATTCAATCCCTGGACGACAATACCCATGCCACGTTTCAATTGGTTGACGGTAGTCGCCAGGTTGCTGCTGAAAAGATCGTTCGATTCGGCGCGCGTCGCGTCCCCTCCAAATTTTCGACTCTCATCCTTAGCGATGGTAGTCTGATCGCTGGAAATTGGTTGG
>JANMNK010000870.1:0-4930 GCA_031373875.1 Pirellulaceae bacterium
GGAACGAATTCACGAATTTGAAGATAGTAGTAGTCTGCCTGGAACGTTCCGAGCCCGACGAGTTGATACAACGACAGCAATATCCAGAGCGTCGTTATCGTAGCCGCTCCAGCTAGACATCCCCGGGCAAACTCAAGACGATAGTTTTTCATTATGAAAGTCACGCATTTTCCTATCTCTTTACCGTTTCTAATTCGCCGGGACTTAACGAAGCGGCGAATCTCAAAACTCGGTAAAGTGCGCGATCCATTTCTATCAAGGGAAAGCTGCAATTACGCCGCCAACCACGGAAGCTTCGGCGACTGCGCCCCGAACGCTGAGTGGGATTGGACCCAAAGTCCATGGAGCACAGCTTCCTGGGCGGTAGTAGCCTAGTGCGTACTGGCATTCGTTCATTGGGTGAATTCCCATCTTGTACGGCAACACTGCGATGTTAGCAAAGAAGTGCGCAGTAGACATTGCGGGCTGTAGAACAGGTCCGAATTCGTGGCCATAACGTTCTAGCTGTGGTTCTTCGAAATACAGTGGTTTGTGACACAGCGCCGAGGCCTTCCAAGCGACCGTTGACGGAACGAATTCTCGAGCAGCAATCGCTTCGTTGCTCGTTGCACAGATGACAGGCATCCCCCAGAGTTCGCCGACGTAGGTCTTGTCAGGATCGCTGAGATCGGACAAACGAACTTGCTGTTGAGCACCACTCGACGTCTCCAACAAGACTTGATATTTCGCGAAATCGATAAACCTGGCATCGGCAATCAACTCACCCCGATAATTGTACCAAGGTCGAATTGGCGAGTTTGCTCGAAAGTTCTTTTGACGCACTTCGGTTGTTTGACGGGTTCGATCGCCCACTCCCATTTCTGGAGAGATATCCAAGCGTACTTCTGTAATATCCTTACCCAACGCCTTAGCGCGAACAGCATCGCAGTCTTCGGTCAGCTTCTTGGTGCCTAGGGGCATTTGACCGACGTTGGTATCTAAAGGGCTTTGCTGATCATTCAAATTGCCCTTGGAACCTGGAAATGGATTCGGTGGAACGAGATTTTCCTGGAACGGACTTGGTGGCAGTTCTTCCGCGTCCTGTGCTGAATTGGGCATCCGCTCAGGCTGTTGTTCTTTTCGATTTGGTGGGAATTGATCGTTGGATTTTGGAATCGACTCAAAGCTTGGCGTGTTCGACGGATCTTGAGCAGCCTCCGTTGGACCAAGTTCAAATTGATTACCTTGCAGGGAAGGTGGGTTTTGGGCTGGGGCCATATTTGGTTTGCTGAATGGATCGCCAAACACGCTGTTAGGGCTTTGCAGTGGATTAGCGGGCGATTGAATCTGCTCGCTTGCGCGTGAATCGCCACCTAGTGGTGGTTGCGCTACATACTGTGCCCTTTGAATCATCGAAGGCTGTCCGGCGTCGGATGTCGCGACAGCTTGTTGAACGGCGTTGGTCGTCTTATTTGACGAAGTCGAAAAGACGTCGTTTCGCGAAAGTGTGTTGGAATTCGAATTATTCGTCGCCATGGAAGGCTTGCGCCATCGGTTCACATTTCCCGATGTGGCAACTGGCGCGTCACTGGAGATGGTCGCTCGAACTGCGGTGTTCGATGCGCCTTGAGTGCGAATCGTGGATTGGTTGGATGGAGCCGAAGGCCGCAACGGGTTGCTATTCGTTTGGCTGGCGGCATTGTTGGGTTGGAAAGGCTTTGGCGACCATGATTGAGCCATGGCTATTTGCGGTGTAGCAAACAGGCAAGGCAGAGCGAACGCGAGCAGCGTTCCTCGCAGTGTTCTCTGTTTACGGATAGCTTTCGCCGCCCGTTGAGTAATCCGGGCTGTAATTAGGAGACTCTTGCGTGATTGCGATGTCATGGGGGTGATTCTCTCGGACTGTCGCGGAAGTAATTTTGATAAATCGCCCTTTCAGGCGAAGATCATCAATGGTCCGCGTGCCGCAATATCCCATGCCCGCACGCAAACCGCCAACCAACTGATAAATGTAATCAGCAAGCGGTCCTTTGAACGGCACACGACCTTCGACGCCTTCAGGGACGAGTTTCGATAGTGTGTCGTTCTGACTGCTCTGCCGATAACGTTCGCTTGAGCCTTTGACCATCGCGCCTAACGATCCCATTCCGCGATAGGCTTTAAAGGTCCTACCTTGGAACAAAATAGTTCGGCCAGGGCTTTCGGCTAATCCGGCGAACAACCCACCAATCATCACACTACTGGCACCAGCCGCTATAGCTTTGGTAATATCGCCGCTATAGCGAATGCCGCCGTCTGCAATGACGGGTATGTTGTTCTTCTGACAAGCTTTATTGACTTGGTATATGGCGGTGATTTGCGGGACACCCACGCCAGATATGACTCGTGTTGTGCAGATAGAACCTGGACCGATTCCTACCTTCACCGCATCCGCGCCGGCTGCAATCAAGTCTCGCCCACCTTCTTGTGTGGCAACATTGCCTGCGATGACTTCAATTGTCCACCGTCGTTTCAGCTCCCGGACTGTCTCGACTACGTTGGCCGAATGACCGTGGGCACTATCCACAATCAACACGTCCACTCCGCGACGGATCAGTTGATCCGCACGCTCATAATCGAACACTCCTACCGCTGCACCAACTCGCAGTCTCCCAAGCACATCTTTGCAAGCATTAGGATACCGCTTCATCATGTCGATGTCGCGAATAGTTATTAGTCCGGTCAGTCTATATTGATCGTCAACCAGTAAAAGTTTCTCCACCTTTTTATCCGTTAAAATCTTCTCAGCTTCCGCAAGCGTTACATTCCCTGTTGCTGTCACTAAATTCTCGCGAGTCATGACTTGTGCTATCTCAAGGTCGCTTTGCTCAAGAAAGCGTAAATCGCGGCGAGTTAGTATGCCAACGAGCTTTCCGTGGTCGTCGACGATCGGAATTCCAGACACGTTTTGCTTGCTCATCACTTCTTGAGCTAGCATGACTTGGTCGCTGGGCTTGAGCGTAACGGGATCGATAATGATTCCATTCGCGCTCCGTTTCACCTTGGTGACTTCTTCGGACTGCGACTCGATGGGCATGTTTTTGTGAATAACGCCCAGTCCACCCACTTTAGCCAGAGCGATTGCCATTTCGCTTTCGGTGACTGTGTCCATCGGCGAAGAAAGCATGGGCACTTTGAGGCGTATTTTTTTAGTCAGGTTCGTACTGACATCGACATCCGAAGGCATGACGTCGCTGAACGCAGGCTCAAGCAATACGTCGTCGAATGTAATCCCGGAATACGCGAGTTTGTCTTCCATCATGTTGTGTTTCCCCTCTTCAACTTGGATAACCCGAGTGGAAACCGTGATATTATGGGGAGGCACTCGATTCTTGGCAACTTGGCAAACAGCCTTCCCTCGCGACATTTTTCAGTTCAACGAAAAAACACTGCAATTCGTTGAAGAATGTCTGCCAAATACCGCTCAGCCGAACAACAAAGAGTCCAGCCTCAGGACGAAACCACCGCAAACTTGCTGCGTCCCATGAAAGGAATCGACACGCGATCGGCCGAACAGAATCAAGGCTCGTAGAAACGGAATTAAAAACCCTCAGACCCAATCGGCGTAACTGACGCAGACCAGACCTGTCGGGACGAATGACAGACCGGCATCCCTAAAAACCGAGCTATTCGCAGGTCGTGCCTTCTTGGCGTCGATGCAAAACGCCTGGGCCCGATTTAACAAATGCAATCGAAACTACTGCTCAGGAAATTTGTTGATGAATCGCGCGACGTCATCGCATGCTTTCCGCGCGGGCTCACTAAAGACGTTGGTCGCAACCAAAATACACTGCTGCTTGCCGGGCATGGCTAGGGCGTAGCAATACCAAGTTGTGTTGCTTCCATTGTGGAAGAAAGCTCGACCTCCAAAATCCGGTTTGTCGAATACTATCCAACCGGCTGCATACTGTTCGTTTGAACGACTGGCTGGATTCGGAGTCAGCATTTCATTCCATATCTCCGGTGAAATTTTGAGCTGGCGATACCCATCCTCGCTTGAATACGCCAGTACGAATTTAGACCAATCTCGTAGATTCATATGGACTCTACCGGCTGGCCCCAAGCACCGTGCATTGTCGATTTGTAAGGGCGTAAAGGACGGGTTCGTTTTCTCACCCAAATAAGATTTGGCAACGTTGAACAAATTTACTGACTGCGTGTGGCCCCAAGCTCGACCGTCAAGCGACGCGGCGCTGTTGGACGTTCCATCTGGCCTACCCACTGGCCCGAAACCGGCGCTTGACATAGCTAAAGGGCGAAAGAGCCGTTCCCGGATGATCTCCTCCCAAGACTTCTTTTCTAAATGCTCGGCAATGTGTCCCAGCAGAATGAAGCCGATGTTCGAATAGACGTACGCTGGAGTACTTGGCCGTTTCTTTTTGCAAAGTGCTTCGAGAAGCTCCCTGCGAGCAGCAACTACCGAATCGGGATGCTTGGCATCGAAAGATTGATAAAACGAAAAGTTTGCTGGGGCTCCGCTGCGGTGTTGAAAGAACTCGTTGATAGTAACTCCACCCCAGTCCGATTCGGTGACAAACTCGAGGTCGTGGAATGTTTCCTTCAAGGTCGTATCGAGTCGAAGTTTTCCTTCGGTACACAATTGCCCGATAATCGTAGCCGTCATCGCTTTGGTACAGGATCCTAAGTGGACGATATCATCTGCTTGAGCCAGATCCGAAGCACTCCAACTACGTTTGCCGGCAGCTTCGACGATTGCTGCTTGTTCTCCAGTGCAAAACCTCCCCGCCCACATTCCGGGCAGTGCACTCTCATCGCATGCGGCAATTAAACGCTGGTTTAGGATTTCGTTTGTAATTTTCGTTACGGCGGTTGAGGGGTCAGTCGTTTCCTGCGCAAGCATCGAAACGCTCCAAGTAATGCCTACGAACGCGATAGCGATCCGCATTAGGAA
>JANMNK010000878.1:0-13287 GCA_031373875.1 Pirellulaceae bacterium
CCAGGTCATTGCAAGCTGTAAAGGCGGCCATGTGAACTGGGTCTTTAGCACTGCCGAAAGGTGGCGCGTAGGCTAAGTCCAACTGGGCCAAATCGCGGACGGTTCCGCCAAAGTGCACGGCGGTTGCAATAATGTCAATTCGCTTGTCGACGCCATCGCCGCCGACGGCTTGCGCACCGAGAATGCGGCCACTGTCCGGAGAATACAAAAGCTTGAGCTGCATCGACTGCGTGCCGGGGTAATATCCAGCATGATGGGCGGCTTGGATGATGGCGACGCGATACGGCATCTTGCGAGCTCGTAAAACTTTTTCGTTGAGCCCCGTGCAGGCTGCGGTCTGGTCAAAGACGCGAACGATTGCCGTGCCCAGGACCGAACCCATCAAATCAGATTTTCCCGATGCAGCGTGCGCACCGGCGATTCGCCCAGCGCGATTTGCTGGTCCTGCAAGTGGCACACGCATGGATTCTTGCAGTACACCATGTTCGTACTCGACCATGTCGCCCACGGCATAGATCATCGGATCCGAAGTTTGCATATGCGCATTCACACGGACTCCTCCCGTTTTCCCGATCTCAAGACCGCAACCGCTGGCAATCGCAGTTCGGGGACGGACGCCTGCACCGACGATCACCAAATCTGCTGGAATGGACGAACCATCTTGCAAGCAAACGGCCGTAACTAAGTTGCCATCCATTTCGAGGCGCTCGATGGATGCAGATAGCTTGAGCGATACGCCTTTGTTGGACATGTGCATCTCAATCAACCTGGCAAAAGGTCGATCGAGAGGCGGTAAGACTTGGGGGTCCCGCTCGACGACGGTTACCGCCACGCCTCGCCGATGCAACTGCTCCACGACTTCCAATCCCACAAAACCGCCACCGACGATGACTGCACGAGAGACGCCTGATTGCATTTGTTGCATGATGCCGTCCAGGTCATGCATAGTCCACAAGTGAAACAAATTCGTGGCCTGTGAGTTCCAAAACGGTGGCGAGATCGGCTCGGCACCCGTCGCCAGTATCAACCGATCGTACTTAAGCGTTCGCGTCGTCTTGGTTGCGTGATCGATAACGGTAATGGTCTGCGCCGCACGATCGATGGCCGTGACTTCGTGCAACGTCTTTACGTGGATACCAAATCGTTTTTGAAAAAGCTCGGGAGTTGCAACGAGCAGCTTTTCGCGCTGCGCGATTTCGCCGCCGATATGATAAGGTAGCCCGCAATTCGCAAAGGAAATTACAGGACCTTTTTCAAAGATCGTAATTTCCGCGTCCGCGTTCACACGCCGTGCGCGCGTCGCTGCCGATGCACCACCCGCAACACCACCGACAACGAGAATGCGCATTTCTTTAACTGACTCGGCCATCCAATTCATCCTTCATGCAATGCGGATTATTCCAAAAGCAAATCTCGCGAAATGATCGTTCGCTACTTGGTCGAACATGTCGCACTGGAACTTTTATTCCAAGGCATCGCGCGCAATGCGCCAACCATGGGGCAGATATCGGTGGCGCCGGAGAAAACGAGGCCCGCTCCGATAAACGCTGATAAGCCATAAAAACCCGGATGCACCCACGTTCCGAGCGCTGTGCCGATCAATACCAAGCTTCCTGCCACGATCCGCATCTGGCGATCAACAGCGATGACGCCTCGTCCTCGAATGAGAGGAAGTCCTGCCGCCGCGCAAGCCGCCGTCCCGCCTTGGACGTCGACCAAGTTAAGATTGGAATGCGACAATTGCTGGCAAGCTTTAGCGCTCCGCGTACCGCCTTGGCAAATCACGAAGACGCGATTCGTTCCATTGTTGCAGCACGCTTTGACTGCGTCGGCCGTTAACGAATCCAAGGGCACGTTTCGGGCGCCTTGGACATGCATACGACCAAACTCACCAGGAGTACGTACATCCACCAGGACGGCACAAGGGTCCGATTCAATTGCCTTGCGTAGTCCCTCTGGATCGATTGTTCCCACGCTCATCATCTATTCTCCACTTGCGAATCGTTTTTCAATACACTTCAAGAGCCCACTCAAAGCAGGCTCGGTAATTTCGTAATAAACAAACTTGCCCTCGCGAACACTTGCCAGCATCCCGCATCGCTGCAGTAGTCGCAAATGTTCAGAAGCCATCGGGCTGGGAATATGGCACGCTTCGGCAAGCTGCCCGACGGTGTACCGCCCATGCAACATCATGTGGACCATGCGCAGCCGATTAGGATGTGCAAGCGTTTTCAAGCACTCGGCCGCTTGCTCAAGGTTTGCATCGCTAAGTTTTATGCCCGACGATTTAGCTGACACCATTTTTCGGCTCCCTTTTTAGCCACTAATCTCACAAATAAACATATCGGGACATGACGATATGTCAATGCATGGTTTTTCAAGCGAATCTAGAAATTAAACTTGACGACCCGGCGAGATGGATCAATTGGAAACGTAGTAAAATAACCAAACCGACGCGAATCCTTGTCAGCGTTTTCTATTGGCCAACACGCGAACTCACAAAGAAAGATCAATGCCAGTCGTCAGGCGGTATAATTGGCTTCAGCGGTTGTTGTTTAAGTTCATTTAAGCTGGAGTGTGCTTGATGTTTTGGTGGATAAAAGAACCACTCCAAATTGCGATCAGTCCTGTGCTTGTTTGTTGTTGTATTGTTTTGGTCGCGAGTTGGGTCGCGAGCAAAAACTTCGTAAAGGCGTTGGCTGTTTCGATCATCGCCAGCATCGTTATATTCCTCGTAGTTTTTATCGCAATTCTCAAACCAGTGGATTCGGGTCGATTCGGAGGATTTGCATACCCAAACAAAGCCGCGATCACGCACTACAAAGTTGCCTATTGGATGCCAGCCAAGGCGCGGGACATCACCGTCTATAGCAACGCCATGGGGCATGTCGCGCGTTTTCGGATCGACAAAGATTCGTTCATCGAGTGGTTAAATGAAGAACGAGAGCGAGGCGGAGAGGGACCGGTTGTTTGGTCGGAAAATTCGAACCTTGCCAATCAGAACATTGGGTTTGAAAAGCTAACTATCGAAAGCTTTGAATTGTACTTTCGGAAAACGGGATGGGAGTATCCCGATGACAATATTGAATTCCAGGGACCTCGCGCGTCAAACGGAGCGGGGTTCACGGTCTACTATTCGCCCAAGCAAGGTTATGTCTATCTATGGGCGGGTTATTGGTAACGACGTGCACGAAATAGATTGGGTTTACCACGTAGGAAACGATTGAAAGCAAGTGCATGTTGCAATACTTCGTCCCCAGGATTCCGCTCTCGGACTTGAAAACAATCTGCAAAGCGGCGCTGCTGGGTGGCTTGGTCGGCGGGTTGTATGGAGTGCTGAACGATCAAATCACGTATTCGATTTCCGCTGAGTACTTTAGTAAACTCAAATTCAAACAGTTTTATTACGCAGATTTCGGCTTAGGTGATCGACCGTTTGCTGCCGCGGTCGGCTTTCTTTCGTCGGGTGTGGTAGGGTTTATCGTTACCTGGTTTCTTGCTCGGTACTTCATACCCAATCAAGCTCCCGCCATCGCGTTCAGACAAATCCGACTTGGCTTTGCAATCATTTTCGGCGTGACTATGCTCGGTGGCATCATGGGGTTCGCCTACGGAATTTGGCGAGGCCCTGAAGCAGACTACGATGTTTGGTCGCCGATCATCCGTCGGCACGATATCAAGGACAAGTGGTCTTTTGTTCGTGTCGCTTATATTCATAATGGAAGCTACTTGGCGGGTGTTGTTGGCACGGTTCTGGCATTTGTCTTGGTTCATCCTGACGGCCAACGGCGAAACCGGAGTAATTCACAACCAACAAGTCAAATTGAATGACAGCAAGTCGAGTACGAACCGATCCCGACTTTGCGATCTTGGGAAACGAATCGCCTGACATCCGGAATACGGTCAGCGATTCATTCCCTTCTCGTTTGAACTTGGCGCGGTAGAATTCGCGAAACGCATGGCGTCGTGTCGCGCCTTGGTGACTCTTGAAATGTTGGATGTATGAAAACTGAATTCGAATTTGATTTGGCACTTGCCATTAAAACCATTTCCAACGAATTGGGGTTACCGCAGGGTCAAGTATCTGCGGCGGTTGAATTGCTGAACGCTGGCAACACGATTCCATTTATCGCTCGATACCGCAAAGAAGCCACAAAAGGGCTCGACGAAATCGCTCTGCGGGCTATCGAGGATGCTTTGGAAAAAGCGACGGCGCTCGCCGCTAGAAAAAATACCGTGCTCAAGACGATTGCCGAGCAAGACTTACTCACAGAGGAATTGAGAGCCAAAATCGTCGCATGCGACGATCTACAAACGCTGGAAATTCTGTACTTGCCATTCAAGCCGAAACGCCGGACGCGAGCGACGATCGCACGCGAACAGGGATTGCAGCCCTTGGCCGATTTACTGCTACGACAAACCAAGCTCGATCGGTCGAAACACGAAACCTTAGCCAAGTTCATCAACGCCGACCTGGGCGTGCCCGATGCGGATACTGCCTTGCAAGGTGCGCTAGACATTATTGCGGAACAGTGGTCGGAGGATGCAACGACCCGAACATTGCTGTATGAACACGCAATGAAATTCGGAAATGTTTCTTCGCAAGTCAAACGCGGAAAGAAGGAAGAAGCCTCCAAGTTCGAAATGTATGTCGACCACACCGAGCCGATCAGCAAAGTTCCTTCGCATCGCCTCTTGGCCATGTTGCGAGGCGAAGCCGAAGGGATTCTGCGAGTCGGTTTGAAATTGGATGACGAACGCGAAATGAGTGAGCTTAAGCCGATTTTGGTTCATAACCGGCAGTTCGAGTTCTTTGCGGAATTGATTTCGACCGTCGAAGACAGTTATCAGCGCCTGCTGCTCCCAGCGACCGAATCTGCAGTCATGCAGACGCTGAAAGAACGAGCGGACGAAGAAGCGATCGCTGTGTTTGGCAAGAATTTACGCGAATTGCTAATGGCCGCGCCCGCCGGACCACGTGTGACGATTGGAATCGATCCTGGCTTTCGAACCGGATGCAAAGTCGCCGTTGTCGATGGTACCGGAAAATTTGTGACGAATGCCACAATCTATCCAACGCCACCCCAGAATGATTTAACGGGAGCGTGCCAGACGTTGCTGGGTCTCATCAAACAGTTCCAAGTCGAACTGATCGCTATCGGCAACGGAACCGCATCGCGCGAGACGGATGCCTTCGTCAGCGACTTGATTCGAGATAATAAATTGCAAGCGACCAAGGTGATGGTCAGTGAATCGGGCGCGTCGATTTATTCGGCAAGCGAACTTGCGGCAAAAGAATTTCCCGAACTCGACATTACTGTGCGAGGCGCGATTAGCATCGCACGTCGACTTCAGGACCCCTTGGCCGAGCTGGTCAAGTCCGACCCTAAATCGATCGGGGTAGGGCAGTACCAGCATGACGTGAATCAAAACTTGCTCCGAAAATGCGTCGATCGCGTTGTCGAAAGCTGCGTGAATAACGTTGGCGTGGATCTCAATATGGCCAGCGTGCCTCTGTTGTCGTACGTGGCGGGAATCGGTCCAAAACTGGCAGAGAACATTGTCGAGTTTCGAAACGCGAACGGACGATTCAATAATCGTCAGGAGTTGTTGCAAGTCCCCCAGCTTGGTCGGAAAGCCTTTGAACAAGCTGCTGGGTTCCTCCGCATTCGATCTGGAGATCAGCCTCTTGACAACTCGGCCGTTCATCCGGAGTGTTATGCAATCGTCGGTCGCATGGCAAAGAAACTATCCACCGACGAAAAGTCACTCGTTGGAAACGCGACGCTTAGCCAGAAGCTCAAGCCGGATGAGTTTGTTGATGGTCCGTTCGGCATTCCCACGATCGTCGATATCATTTCCGAACTAGGCAAACCCGGACGCGACCCCCGAAGCGAGTTTCGAGTCGTCAAATTTGCAGATGCGGTTCACACTTTGGAAGATTTGCGAGCCGGTATGGTCTTAGAAGGTGTCATTACCAATGTCACGCATTTTGGCGCTTTCGTCGACATCGGCGTGCACCAAGACGCGCTCATTCACATTTCGCAATTATCCAACACGTATGTAAAAGACCCCAACGAAGTCGTGACCGTTGGCGAGATCGTGCGGGTGAAGGTGCTTGAGGTTGACATCCCAAGAAAACGGATTTCCGTGACGCGAAAATTCTAAGCGATGCCTCGCCAGAACGGCAGCATTCTAAATGATCCAGTTTCAAAGTGACCCCGGCCTTAGACTTTCTCACACGTCTACCAATTCGCGGCAGTCACGCGATGACATTCGTCTCTGACAAATACTGCTGCACATCCCGATTTTGAATGACGATTTGCAACAGGTTGTGCCGTTGAGTACGTTTCCGACTGTTGCGATACGGTTAGGGAACAGGTGCAAGCAGCGGAAGATTTTCTTGGGTGGACACGACCACGCCGCCAGGTTTTTCGACGGTAATCGCAAAAGCTTTTGGCGAAATCACCTTCAGCTTTTCGTGAATTTCGATAATCACTTCACCTTTTGAATTGACGTCGAAGACGCCACCATCGATCGGCTCGTCATCGCGAGAAGGGTCGATGATCCAAAGTTGATACTGTTCTTTCGTTGGATCGTTTACCGGCAAGTTCGTGAAACGCATATAGCCTTCTTGTCGTTCGTTGCTCCATACCACGTCGCCAGTTACGGGCTGGTCGAAAGGAGTTTTTCCGGGTGCCCAGGCTACTTGGATCAATTCCGTGTCGGCCTTTAGAAGTCGAGCTCTTTTGCTGGCAAGGGAGCTCAGCGAGCCACCGCGACCGGAATACATCAAACCAAAGGCGACCAGCAGAGACGCGGCCATACATAGCCAAGCAAAAACCTCGCGGCGAGTCAGCGTGTAATCGCTCATTACCAGCGTCTTGGACTTACCGCCTAGCCTGACTTGTTCCCTGCTCGCGCTGAGTTGGGATTTCGAATCGTGTAGGATTTTGTCACAAAGCGATTTAGGCAACGGCGTATGACGGCGATCTTCGAAAGCAAGTTGGATGGCCGCAGCTACCCTTTCTAACCGCTCGACCTCGATTTCTGTCTCCTGGCTGTCGCGTGCAATCAGCTCACGTTCCTCTTCGGTCGTTAGATCACCAAGGATACGACCGGCAAACAGATTATCCAAACCATCACTGGGATACATCGAATTGCTCACAGTGCATCTCCTGTCATATTTGGATTAAGAGAACGGCTCATACATTCACGCATCTGAATCAAACCTCGACGGGCAAGCGACTTGATCGTGCCTAAGGGCTTGTCCAACAAGCTCGAAATTTTCTCGTGTGCTATACCTTCGTAAATCGACATTTTTAAAACGTCACGTTGATCGTCACGAAGCCTCTGTAAACATTCCGCTGCCTTTGCAGCTTCGTCTCCCAAGTCCACCGAGTTCGCGTCACGATCGGAAGCAATCGGGTCGGCGGTGAATTCGTCGGACGTGGTTTCAATGGTTCTGTTACGTTTTCTAGCTCGATCGATCAAACGTCGCCGGGCCAGGACAGTTATGAAAGTTGCCTCCGATGCAATACTAGCATTGAATCGGTGGGCGTTCTGCCATACCTCAATAAAAATCTCTTGTACTGCATCTTCTGCATCTGCCAGTGTCGGCGACATGCGTCTGGCCATAGACCAAACCAATCCTCCGTACCGACTCAAGCACTCGGAAACGGCGTCTTGATCGCCAGCAGTTAGTCGCTCGAACAATGGTTGTGCAACGATCGCGGTATTCACGGTGTGGTTCGCTTATTGGAAAAGATGACTCAATGCGTTGCATGTCGAAAATGGGATGCAACGATTTGTGGGCTTTGCGGCCCTAACCAACTATACCAATAGGTAAATCCGCGATCAATCGACCGCGGATTTACGAAACACAACTCAATTCACTGACCGGTTGAATGGTTTCAATTCGCTTGTTGAAAGTTCTGACCAGTGAACCGAACCACCTCACTCGAAAATCTGAACGATTTGTTAGTTTTTCGAGGAAAGCTGAGTGTACATGCTGTCGATACCGCGACGCAGGATCCAAGCTCGTTGGGTCATGCTGTGCTCATTGGTCGCTTGATCTACAACTGTGCTGATTTGATTCATCATGCATGGCGTTGCACCTTCGATGCCAGTCGACATCAACTCGGTCATAGCTGCATGATAGACGTTTGCACATTCGCCGTGGTGACCAGCGTTGAACATGTGGGAACCTTGAGCGACTGCGTTTTCTAGACGGCGACGAGCATCAGAAACTTTGAAGGATGGCATCAGGACTGCGTCGATCACGTGAATCACGCCGTTGGACGCATCGATGTCGGCTTTGATCAGCTTGGAAGAATTGATCTTCGCTCCATCCTTGCCGACGGAGATTTCGATCTTAGAGCCTTCGAGAGTTGCTGCCTTCTTCGCTGCGACTGCATCTTCGGAGTAGACGCGACCTGCGACGACGTGATACTTGAGAATGCTGATTAGTTTGTCCTTGTTCTCAGGTTTGAGCAATGACTCGACGGTACCCTTTGGCAACTTCGCAAATGCTTCGTCGGTCGGTGCAAACACCGTGAACGGGCCTTCGCCGTTAAGGACTTCGACCAAACCAGCAGCCTTGACTGCGGCCAGCAACGTACCGAACATCTTGGCGTTGGTTGCTACGGTTGGGATGGTGTCGCTCGATGGGAGAATGACCGAATCGATAACGTGGATCACACCGTTGCTGCATACGATATCGGTCTTGACGACCTTTGCGTTATCGACCGAGACAGTGCCGTTATCTACAACTACATCGATACGTTGTCCGTTGAGTGACTTTGCTCCACTGACTTTGACCACATCAGCAGCCATTACAGTACCTGGTACTACGTGGTAGGTGAGGATGGCTGCAAGCTTTGCCTTGTTCTCTGGCTTGAGCAATGTTTCGACCGTGCCAGCAGGCAACTTTGCGAATGCATCGTCGGTTGGAGCAAAAACGGTGAAGGGACCTTTTCCCTTTAGTGCGTCGACGAGATCAGCAGCACCCAGAGCTGCAGCCAGTGTCTTGAAACTACCAGCCTTAACAGCGGTGTCGACGATATCGTCTGCACCACGAACACCAGCGACGGAAACTACCGAGCACAGCAGTGCCAATCCCAGATTGCGAAAATTGAACTTCATGAACCAAACCCTTTGACTTGAACTAATCTTACTGCCAAGCGTTACATCGACTCAGCTATCACGGGGATAAGTTCGCGGTTGGTTGCAAGTTGGATGCAACCAATTCTGAAAAAAGAAGATTCGGAGCAATTCGATATGTGCTTGCATTTTATGCGGAAAAACGTGCACTTGACCGTTTGCTATAAAGAGGGTTAGCTTTCATCAGATCCACCAAGGATTTGCGTTCATTATGACACTTTTGGCTTTAGGATTAGATATATGCCTTCCGTAGCGATACTTGGTGCAACGGGCACGATTGGACGATGTTTGGCGAAAACTCTGGTCGCAAGTGGTCAATCAGTCGTCTTGATCGGGCGCGACGAAACTAAGCTTGTTGAACTGAGCGAATCGCTAAATTCGCCTTATGCAGTAGTCGATTCCTCGAATTCAGCATCACTGCTGGAAGCCTTGCAGCAGAAAGAAGATCAAGCCGGTGGATTCTGCGGCATGGTCAATTGCATTGGATCGTTGTGGCTCAAGCCTATCCAAGCCACCAGCGATGAAGATTTTCGCCAAGTGATCGAGACGAACCTTTTCACCGCGTTCTCCGCAGTTCGAGCGGCAGCAAAACTGTTGCGAGAGAATGGCGGTTCGGTTGTCTTGGTTGCGTCGGCTGCAGCAGAGATAGGGCTACACAACCACGAATCGATCGCAGCGGCCAAGGCTGGGGTGATCGGTTTAACACGATCTGCCGCTGCGTCGTTGGCTTCGTACAACATCCGAGTCAATTGTGTCAGTCCTGGAATGACGCGGACAGAAATGACTCGTAAGATCTGGGAAAATGCCGCCAGTGAAAAAGCTTCACAGGAGATGCATGCGCTCGGCAGGATCGGAGAACCCGAACATGTCGCGTCGATGATGGCGTTCCTGTTGAATCCCGCTAACGATTGGATTACGGGACAAGTCATCGGCGTTGACGGAGGATTGTCTAACATCCAGCCACGCCGAAAAATGACTGTATGATTTGTAGTCCGCACGTGCGTACCGCTCGCTCTAGAAGATCGCGGCAATACGTTCGATTCATTTTTGGTGGGGATTGAGGTTTCACTTTGCACGTCGCGCTTGTCTATCCGAACCAACTATTCGACAAGCACCCGATTTACCGCCAAGCGGACGCGGTGTGCTTGATCGAGGATCCGCTGTTCTTTTCGCAATACGCGTTTCATGCTCAGAAGCTAGTACTTCATCGAGCTTCGATGAAGCATTTTGCTGCGGAACTTGAGAAACAAGGCAGGCAAGTGATCTATGTCGAGAACGAAAAATTGTCCGCTACCGGTGACATAGTCAAGATACTAAAAAAGTCCGGAGCGAAGCGTGTTAGTTTCTTTGAGCCTTGTGATGACTGGTTAAACAGGCGGCTGACGGACGCTCTGAAATTGGCCAAGTTGCCGTACGCTGTAATCGATCATCCGCATTTTCTAACACCTCCGGAAGTGTTTGACGAATTTCTCGAAGGCAGAAAAAAACTGTTCTTTACGGACTTCTATATCAAGCAACGGAAACGGATGAACGTGTTGATTGATGAAGAAGGTAAACCACTGGGAGGTAAATGGAGTTTCGATACGGAAAACAGGAAAAAGCTCCCAAAAGATGTTGTGGCTCCGGCGATTACTTGGCCCAAGCCTTTGTCAGAAGTCAACGACGCCACTCGCTATGTGCGAGAAAAGTTCCCGAAGGCATTAGGTGAACTCGACTCGTTTCGTTACCCCGTCACGCCGAAGGACGCGAAGAAGTGCTTGACAGATTTTCTCGATCGACGGCTGGAGAATTTTGGCATTTACGAAGATGCGATCCACGACCAAGAAAGTTTTTTGTTCCATTCAGTTTTGACCCCGGCGCTCAATATAGGATTGCTATCGCCAAAACAAGTTGTCGACGCAGCACTCGAGCGTATCGACCAAGTGCCGATGAATTCGCTGGAAGGATTCCTCCGCCAAGTTATCGGCTGGCGCGAATTTATCTTGGGAGTTTATAGGACGCTGGGGCGACAACAACGAACAAAAAACTACTGGGGATACCAACACGAGATTCCGGAGTCCTTCTATGATGGCTCAACGGGGATTGATCCGGTCGACACGGTTATCCATCGGACATTGCAGCACGGTTATTGCCACCATATTGAGCGTTTGATGATCCTGGGCAATTTCATGTTGCTATGTGAAATCGACCCCGACGAAGTTTATCGATGGTTTATGGAGCTATTCATCGATTCGTACGATTGGGTCATGGTCCCGAACATTTACGGCATGAGCCAATTTGCTGACGGTGGGATGATCACCACCAAGCCTTACATTTCCGGCTCAAGTTACGTGCTCAAGATGAGCAACTTTCGTCGTGGGCCGTGGTGCGAAGTATGGGATGCTCTGTATTGGCGATTCATCCACGTTCACCGTGATTTCTTCGCCAGTAACCCTCGCATGTCGGTGATGGTCGCGCAGTGTAATAAGATGGGGGCCAAGTTAGATCAACATCTAAGCACCGCCCAAGTCTTTTTAGATAAGCTCCACGGTTAAATAGGACTCGCCGAAGTCCGTTTTCGGTACTTGGAGAAAGCAATTACGAAGACGGACTTGGACGTTCTAGCCTTCGGGGTCATCGAGCAGCGTTTGCAGGCGCGAGGCAAGCTCAGGTTCGAGGCTTGCGGGCCATGTGCTATCGATCAGACCGATTTGAATCATGTCCCGTAAATGTGTTCGATCCTTGTCCCGAAAGCTGTTGAGCTTCATGTCGACCAAGGCTCGAAGTTCTACAACCCGTTTGCCTTCGATCAATTGAGCCTGTTCAACTTGCGGTGCCGCACTCACGTACTCGGGTTTCACTTTTCTTCCAGCGAGCAAAATATGGATGCCTTGACTCGGTTTGCCGTCTGGGCCGTCCAAGAAAACAGTGACGTTCATTACCGCGTCGCGCACGAATCCAATGCCCGCCAGCGCCTCAGTAGCCCGATCCAGATCTTCCTCTTTCAGCAGCAAGTCAACATCGCGCGTATTGCGAACAGCACCATCATCGATAGTGGCAACCCAAGCCGCGACGGCGTTACCACCGATAATGGCATACGGTATCGCAGCCGCCTCCAAAGCGGCGCAAGCTCGTTCTAATCTTTCACGTACTTTTTCCACGGCACCAAACATCCGGTCAAAAACGAACGGGGTCTCTTCGCGCACCAACAATTTTTGCTCATCAGCATTCATGGCGTCATTGTAATGCTTGGACTCTCAAATCCCAAGCGAATTTCTAGGATGGCCTATCGATATACGCTCTTTGTCCATAAGTGGCTAGCAACGAAGCGCATTTCGCAGGCAACCAAGAAAATTCAAAGGCCGTATTGATTGGAAGTTGTTTTTGCGACAACAAGAAACTTTTCCAAGCAGAATTTTCTTATGTCCTATCACCGTTTTGATGGTTGTTAACTCCTAAAAAAATTGCGTTATTGATCGCTGCGTGGACAAGATGGGTTTGAAAAGAGGTAAAGTGGCCTTCATTGATTGACAAGGAGAATCGGCGCTTCTAAAGTTCCGCGGCTTCGGTTCATTTTTCAAAGGACATTTTATGGCGCAAGTTGTCATTACCGACTATACGTTCTCCGATATCGAGATGGAACGAGGAATTTTGGAAGCGGCGGGTTGCACGGTGACGGGATATCAATGCCGTACAGCCGAGCAAGTGACGGAATGCTGCGCTGATGCCGATGCGGTCATTGCTCAATTCGCCCCAGTTCGGCGCGAAGCGATCGACGCGATGAGTAAAGCGCGCGTGATCGTTCGGTATGGCATTGGTTACGATAACGTGGATTTGGTCGCGGCTCGCGAAAGAAATATTCCCGTTTGCAACGTGCCAGACTATTGCATCGACGAAGTGGCCGATCATACCGTTGCATTCATCTTAAGTTTAAATCGGCAGATCATTCCAAATCACGTTCATGTTCAATCGGGCAAGTGGGGTTTGGCGGTTCCGTTGACGAATATGCGTTGTTTGCGCGACCTTACTGTCGGCTGCGTTGGCTTTGGCCGTATCGGTCGCGAAGTTTTGGCGCGATTGTCGCCGTTTAAATGTCGCCGATTGGTATTCGATCCTGTTGTCGATCCCGACGCCATTCGAGCAGCG
>JANMNK010000915.1:0-6760 GCA_031373875.1 Pirellulaceae bacterium
TCCCACTTGCGATTGCGAGACAACCGAGTTCTGCGAGGCGACAAGTTGCGATGAGAGTCCTTGGCTTGAACGGAGATGAGAAAGTGCACCGCATGCCAAGTTTGCAATATCGGCGCCTTCACCTTCGCCTTCGCCACCTCCACCGCCGCCACTTTGCAATTGATTCAGTCGGTTGATAACTCCGAGAGCATCGATCGGCGAAATCATTCCGTCGTTATTGACGTCGATAAAGAGCTTTTTGGTCGACTCGCCTTCACCGCCTCCGCCACCACCGGACAGGTTTTGCACACCACCCTTATTCAACTGGTTGATGATCCCCAGCACGTCGATTGGCGACACATTTCCATCACCGTTGACGTCGAAAGGATTGGCGAAGTTATGGAAGCCTTCGCCGCCACCACTTCCGCCGGTTGGAGCAACGATCTTCAAGTTATCTGCCGTATAAACGATGCGTTCAAAGCTGACAGGAGTCGGTGGCTCAAACAGAAGGGTATCGTGGAAAGGCCTTACATCGGCAGGGTCACCGACAAATTTGGTGTCGACAGTCGTAACCTTCTTTGCTGTCATCGTGATGACAAACTGAAGGAAACGTCCACCGCCCAAAGGTCCCTTTTGGCTTTCAGGTACATCTTGAATGTCTTGAACGGAACCAAGTTCGTTGATTACATTCTTGGTAACAATGTCACCGGAAGGAATCTTGTCGTAATTGGCACCAAAGGACACTTGGAAGCCCAAAGAATTTGTTGCGGACGTATCGATCGAAACGAATTCCGAATCGTAAAGAATGTCTTGGAACGCAGCAAATACACCTTTAGCAGTCGCACTAGCGCGAGTGTCTTGGACGAAGCCGCGAAGCTGGAACTTCTTGCCGACTTCAACCTGTTCAATTGGGGCACCATTCGTATCGGTAACCGTCAGTTGTAACGTTACGTCACCGGACTGCACGCCGACCGGAACCGTGACTGTGCCTGTCGAAGCGAAGCCTCGTCCGTCTCTGATGGTGTACGTGAACTGATCTTTGCCGCGGAAATTCGCGTCAGGCGTGTAGGTAATGAAATCGTCCGATGGCGAAGTCGTTCCATTTGTATTAATGAACGCAGTACCGTGCATCGGAGCAGACACTGACGACAACCGAATGACCTTGGTAGAACCCGGGCTGTCGTTCTTGAGCACATTGATGATGTTGTTCGCACTGTTTACGGCAACTGGTGGTGATACGGAATCATCAACAGCAATTGGGAATTCAACACCATCACCGACGACTTCGATAGCTGCTCGGCCATAGCGAATTTGGCGAGTTGCCACGGGCGTGTTCGGACTATTGGACAACAACACATCCGTGAACGGCGACTTGTCTGCTGGATCACCGACAAACGTAGCTAGCCCAGGGGCAACCGCGTTGAATTTCAGCGTTGCGAACAGCACGGGATCTGGTCTATCCGGAACGTCGGTTCGGGAATCGAATGCTCCAAGATCATCGATGACGCCTGGAACCTCTGCCGAACCTTTCTTGAATGCTGTATAGGAATTATGGAAAGTCACATCAAAGTTGAAATCACCAGGTGTCGCTGGAGTGGATGGACTTACCAAAAACGCGTTGTAAAGCAAATCCAAGTACGCTGCGTAAACGCCTGGGAACACCGTCGAAGGACCTCGAAGATCATCGACAAAGACTTGAAGTCCGAATTGCTCGCCTTGACGAACGCGAGGGTTCAACATGACGTTGCTATTAGCGTCAACAAACTTAAAGCTAAAATCGACAACATCATCCGTGCGGTCACCTGGCAAAACGTGAACCGTAACGGTAGCGGTAGTCACATTCCCGGCACTATCGACAGCCGAATAGGAGAATGTTTCTGTTCCACCAAAATTCCGGGCAGGAGTATATCGCAAACTTTGATTGCCAGCACCGATAACCGCTGCACCACCTTGGTCGGGAGAGCTGACGGATACGATTTGAAGCGGTCCTGGACGTCCTTCGATGTCATTAGACAAAACGTTCAAAGGAATTCCAATTGAATTCACAACGACGTCGAAGGAATCATCAACCGCTACTGGTTTGTCAAAAACCAATGCGACGTTTACCGTAACGGTCGCAGTTGAATTTACGCCAGCGGCATTTCGCATGGTGTAGGTGAAAGTATCCGTTCCAACAAATCCGTTTACTGGTGTGTATTGGACTTTGCCGCCACCGGTTACGATCGAGATTCGTCCGCCATTAGTGCCTTGAGAGACAGAAACGACGCGAAGCGTTTCGTTCGGCAATTTAAAGTCGTTTGCCAGAACGTCGATTTGGTTGTTAATGGAGTTGCGAGAGACGGTGACTTCGTCATTGCGAGCCAGCACCAATCTGTCAACAACGGCAACTTTGTAGTCTTCCACTTCGCCCGCACGTGCACGACCACCAACAGCGGTATTCAGCTCTTGAGAGAGGCGGAATCGAGCAAATGTATCGCCAATAATCGCTCCCGCAGGAGCCGTAAAGTTCAGGACGTTGGATCCATTTGTGACAACAACGTTCTTCAATATCTGTTCACCGGCATCGGACCAATCGCCGTCGGCATTGAAGTCGATCCAAGCGTGCAAATAAGAAGTTACACCGGTTGTATTGGTAACTGTTGCATTGATGGCGTTCTTGGCATCACCTGCAACGATTGGGCGAAGGAAGAGAACTCCATCTTCGTCGTCGATGACCACGTTGTTGGCATCGACAGGTCCTCTGTTATCGTCGCCCAAAGCGGTCGTCGACGGGACACCGTTGGCTTCTGTGTCAATCATGGTTCCCAAGCTCAAGCCATTCACGAAACCATGAACGGCACCATTATTGACAGCCAAAACCGGATACGTTCGCGGTGCGTCGCCCCAATCGAGCGCAACTTGATTGCCAAAGTCCAGCCCTACGAGAAACGTAGAACCGTCATAGGAAACAACATGCTCGCCCGAAGCAGGGAATGTTTGTACATAACCTGGATCGAGAACTTCGCGGACCGTGTAGGTACCCGCGCTTGGTGGCGTGATTCGGTAACTACCATCCAATCTTGTTTTGTCGGCAGGTTCGCCGATATCGGCTCTCTTGTCACCATCCAAATCGAGGTAAATCCAGATTCCTTCGAGTGGTGGCTCACCTTGATCGCGAATGCCATCGCCGTTCAAGTCATTCCATTTGAAACCCGTCGCGGTTGGCGTCGGATTGACGAAACCAAAGTTGATTCCAACCTTTATCTGATCCACCGCGACCACAACCGACTGAACGCCATTGGATGGATTGGTTGCTTGCCAACCAGGTTGCAAAGCCGCTTTAATGAGAATCGTGCCGGCAGAAGCGGTCAATGTATAGCGACCATTCGTACCCGATGTCGTTTGCTGTTCGGTTATGTTTCGAATACCATCGCCGTTTAGATCAGCGAATATTGTCCAACCTTCGAGCCCTGGTTCGCCTGAATCAATTCGACCATTACGATTTTTGTCGTTCCAAATCGTGCCAGTAACCGTACCGCCTTGCTTGCCGGTCGACATGCCGAACGCTAAGACGTTATCGGAGTTAACAATACCGGAGCCCGTGTTTGGAATTCCAGGATTTAGAGGCGAGTAGTTATCTTCACCAAACCGGAGCGGCAAATCATCGGTTGTTCCAAATATCTGGTCGGGACCGGACCCGCTAGAAATCAACGGATCGTAAAACTGGTCCATGATATGGAATATCTGGTTGGTAGGATCTTGATGCCAACCACCAAGGTAATGGCCCGCTTCGTGAGCAAGCACCATTGAGGACAATTCGGCAAAACCTTCAAGTATCGTTGAACTGCCCGAGTAGACGAGATCGGCCGTAGCTCCTTGTACCAGAATATCGGTCATTACCAACGCAGACTCTTCTCGATCGAAGTTACCGACGTCGATCGACTGAGCAATACCAAGGAGACCAATATCGCTTCCAAGCAGTTGCAACTGAGTACCGCCAAAAACAAGGCGAGAAACGTTCTTTTGTCCCCATGGATCTGGATGATCTTTGCTGTTCAAGACGATAACGTTGAATTCGCCTGGAATGCCGGAATTTGGGAAAAATCCATTGTTGGCAGTTTGTCTAATCTTAGTCTGGACTTTATCGTTCACGCGACGCACGATTTCGTCGATCAGTCGGCCTTCGTCGGAAGGTGCCAAACCAAGCAAGGGAAGATCATTGCGAAGTGGTGGAACACGCATCGTTCCGCCGATCCCTGTGATCAAGTCCACATTGACGGCTTCGCGGGGAAGCAGTGCTCCATCGAAATCCAAGAAGATGATTTGAGCATTCCCGATGGCTTCTCGTTCGATTGTTGGTCGATAGGCGCGCATTGTCGTTGTGTAGACACCGCTACCTTCGCCAACTCGCAAGAAATATCGTCCGTCCTCATCGATCACATAGGAAAAGTTCGCAGACCCGTCGGTCATTGTTGGATTTATAGACGGTGGTCGACCTGGAACATTGGGAGTATTCAACTGACCTTCGACAAATACAAGCTCTTCATTGACGGCGGTATAAAGACCCGCCGTCCAAGGTAGAAGTCCCAACTGAGCTTGCACTCGAACGTCGATAATATCGCCTTTGCGAAGATCGAACGAGAAGAAATCTTCGTCGAATCGCGAAGCAATCTGTCCACCAACAATTACTTCGTCGGACTTGCCAGGAGCTGTGCCAAGCGGCAAAAAGTTGGATTGAAAACGAGTGTTGTTCGGTTCAGCTTCTGTCGTGGTAAACGAATTGTTCGAAACGCCTTCGCCACCGCCCCCACCACCGCTAGAAAGCCGCTGCTGGACGCGGACCGCTGTCGTTTCATAGGCAGCTTGATCGGTGAAGAACATCGACGCCATGACGCCTTTCACGGCATCACTGAAATCGGCAGTCATCAATTGGCGACGCTCCAATTGCTCTACAAATTGAAGCCGATGAGCAATCCGCTTCTTAGCAGATTTGCTAAACCATCGATGAAAACGTTTTCCCGCAACGTTAGTCTTACGTGACTTCACCATTACGTCCCCAAGAATTGATTTCGGTGAAAAGAAGTTGCCGCAGCATTCAGAGCATACCTGCAACGTCGCAAAATGATTAGACAAACGAACCCGAAACGCCTACTATCCTCAATCATCCGTAAAATGGATAACATGGGATAAATAAAAAGTTTACAAGACTCGCGAACTCGATTCTAATTGCCCTCTGTCCCCTGTCAACAAAAGGGCACCTCCTCTGATGCCTCTTCATTGGCCTCAGTTCCACCACAAATCGTTATTTTCATTGGTGATTGAAGTTTGCCGGAGGTCAATCTGCCAGAATAGGGGTTATGGTCACGACGTTTGCAACGAGAAATCTACCCATTTAAGCTATCTTTGCTGTATTTCGCGGGATTGCAACCACGATTGGATCGGTCGGGAACTGTTTGGGCGAGCACTTCCCAAATGTCGTTCAAGTTTTACGGCAAGAAAAAAAATTTCTTCAAATCGAGAAATGCCAATCGGCATTGTTCTGCTAAGGGGACGAATCAGCTTTCTCAGGACAGGTCGCACAGCGCTGACTTCCTAAAATCGTGTAGGCCTTATTAATCGCTTCAATCGTACTTGACCAAAGCTTGGGCTCTTCCAAAAAGACATTGTCCCGCCCAACCAATTCCGTGATTCCAATATTGTTGAGCGCTTTGAGCATTCCTTCTCTGACCCCAGCGAAAAGCACGCTAATCCCTCGTACTTTCATTTCCTCGATGAAATGCTTGAGCAAATTCAAACATACCGCATCTGGATTACGGGCGTAACGAAGCCGCAGAATGATCGCTCGCGAGTTGGGACCAAGATCTTGCTCGATCTGCTCAAGCAGCCTCTCGAATTCCGGCGAAGCTCCAAAGAACATTTCTCCTTCGAAAGAGTAAATGCGTAAACGATCGCACTTTGGGTCCGTGGGCAATCGTTCTCGTATTGCTCGATTTTGATCCAGAACGAGATCCGTCATATAGATTTGTGCAGCTCGCGGCACATAGATCAAAAAAGACAATAACACGCCGATCAAGATGCAAAATTCGATGCTGACAAAAACCGCTGACATTGCGGTCGCCGCGATGATGACGGCGTCAAACCGGGTTGCCTTAAGATCGTTTTTCAGACCATTAAAATCGACCATTCGGAAAGCTGCCAGGAACAGTACTCCAGATAACGCTGAGCGGGGAATGAACTGCGCTAGCGGAGCAAATGCCAAAATCGTCAGCGCGACAAAAATCGCGCAAATGACGCCTGCCCACTGCGTCTCGGCACCGGCTTGCTTATTAATATAGGAACGGGTGAGTGAACCAGACCCTGGGAAACACCGGAAAAAGCTTCCGGCAAGATTCGCAACGCCTTCGCTCAAACACTGCTGATTGATATCCAGTTTTTGCTTGGTCGAGGCAGCAAGCGACTTGGACATGGCGATCGCCTCTAAAAGCCCTAGCAATGCGATGGCAACGGCGCTGCCGCTTAGGTCCTTTGCCAAAGCGAAATCGACCTTTGGCAGTTCAAAACTTGGTAGGGAACCGGGGATCTGCCCAACAAGCTTGACTCCATAATCTGCGCCGAGTTTGCAATACCAAGCCGCAAATCCTGCCAACACAACGGCGGTAAAATGCTCTGGCAGTCGCCAACGATACTTGCGGTTTATGGATCGAAGAATAATCGCGATGGCCATAGTCCCGACCGCAACCGCCAACGTCGGGATATGAATCGATCCTCCTTGCGTCATCGTCAAATAAAATCGTTTTAGGAA
>JANMNK010000916.1:0-4363 GCA_031373875.1 Pirellulaceae bacterium
TGCCAGATTGCCTCACGCGGTCCCGCCATTCGCATCGCTAACGGGAGCAGCGACAACAAAGATTTTTGTTTATCGTAATATTTTTCAATCAGCGTTTGATAAGTGCGGACTCTGACAAAATAATCTATATCGCCAACCTGCGTCATTCCGACAACGGGATGCAGTAAAAGTGTCCCTTTAACCATTTCCGCAGGCCAAATTCGTCCCCTTCAAGTGTGACCGCTATGGTTCGATTGTTGTCGGAGCTGCGACCGGAGGGTTCGAGCCAGTCAGGGCTGCTCGCATTGGACGTGTTGCGCAAAACAGCCGAAAATCGATTGACCTTTGCTGGAGCCTTATCGCGTCGAACGATGGAGGCAATCGCTTCAAAACTTCGCGTGGAATGCGAACGACGTTTGAGAGAGTTGGGAGCGATTATCGATGTAGGTCCGGTTCAAGTGCTCAGCTATCCGACCGAAGTTTTTCACTTGGAGATCGACGAACGTTTTACGGGCACAGCCGCCGACTTAGAGGCCTTGGTGCACTTAATCGATATCGAATATGCTGTCCTTTCGGGCAACAACATCAAGCCTCAGATGCTGGAAAAAGTGGCGTTATTACCGAACCTAAAGTATCTGCAATTGAAGAAAGTACCGTTGACTCGCGCGGATTTGCGTTTGTTGCAAGGATTCCCGCCAATCGATACGCTCGACATTGTCTATTGTCCAATTTCAGACGACAGCATCGATGATTTGGCGGCAATTGGTGGCGTGTCTCAATTGTCGTTATTCGGTACTGGAATGAGTCGGGAAGCTGCTGAACGGCTCAAGGAAAAAGCCAAGCAATTAGAAGTCGTATTTCATCGCGGTGGGTTTCTTGGAATTCGATCGAGGGACCAGAACGGAATTACGATCGACATTGTGGTCGAAGGCGGGCCGGCAGAGAAAGCGGGTTTGCAGGCGGGCGATCGTGTCATCAAGATGAACGGCAATTCTTTGAGCAAGTTTGAAGATCTCCGAGTGGAGCTTGCCAAGTTCGGTCCGACCGATTCAGTAAGTGTCGTCTTTGAACGTCCGTTCGGCTCCAGAATAATCAAACAAGAAGTCAACGTGCAGCTTGGAGAGCGGCCGTGAGTGGTTCGTCAGGTGCCGACCCCAAGGTGCGATTCACTAAACGGCAGCTTGTCGGATTGCGAAGGAGACTTTTGGATTGGTACGCGACCGCTGCCCGCGATTTGCCTTGGCGAAATACGGCTGATCCTTATGCCATATGGGTCAGCGAGATCATGCTGCAGCAGACGCAAGTCATTTCGGTCATCCCTTACTTCTATCGCTTCATAAAAAAATTCCCATCCGTTGCAGCACTTGCAGCCGCGCCCGAAAAAAGTGTCTTGTCGCATTGGGAAGGACTCGGTTACTATCGCCGCGCTCGTCAGTTGCATGCTGCGGCAAAGAAAATTGTCGAAGAGCACAATTCGGCTTTTCCCGATCAGCACGCGCTAATCTTAGATTTGCCCGGAATCGGTCGTTACACGGCTGGTGCAATTAGCTCATTCGCATTCAACCACCGACAGCCCATTCTCGAAGCCAACACGCAACGATTGTACGCGCGCTTGCTAGGTTGGTCCAAGCGACTGTCGCTTGGTGAGAGTCGCAACGCACTTTGGGATTTTGCCGAACAACTGGCCGATTGCGAAACACCGGGGCGCGTCAATCAAGCGTTGATGGAACTTGGCAGTCAAGTCTGCCGACCCCGCGACCCGCAGTGCACCGAATGCCCACTGCAGTCGTTTTGCGTAAGTTACAACACCAACCAAGTTGACGTGATTCCTGTCCCTGAAGAAAAGACAAAGTACGAAAATCGCGACGAAGCTGCGGTGCTCATCACCGATGGCGATGGCTCTTGGTTGGTCCGGCTGTGCAAGGACGGTGAGCGTTGGGCGGGGCTTTGGGATTTTCCACGCTACGAAATGGAAACCTCGACGGAGCATGAAAAGAAACTGCTCAACAACATTCGCAAAGATTACGGGCTGCGAGTTGCGATTGGTGAGAAGTGTCACGAGATGAAACACGGCGTCACGCGATTCCGCATCACGTTGCACGTCTACCCTGCCCGGCTCCATAAGGTTTCGGCGGCAACCAGCCTAGACGCAGGGGCACAGTGGGTGTCGACGCAGCAGCTTAAAAAGACGCCGCTGAATGCGTCTGCCCGAAAGATCGCGTCGATGCTGCACCGGCTGACATCTGATACATAAGTTTCGGGTCCGCAAGCCTGAGCAATGCTTTGTTGAAGTAACCGACGGAATCGCGCTTTCGTTTGTCATAGGACTCGCTCGCCTGTGCATCGAGCTTGTATTTTGCAAAGTCTGCAAAACAAAGAAGCCCCAATTCTTGCGATTCGTTTGCTTGATAGTGGCCGCTGAATGGATCAAGATATCATTGTGGCCCCACTGAAAGCCCGCTTTTCCGCATTTAGAATGTCCGTGCTAGGTGTTTATTGCCTCACGAGCTTGTACAATCCGATTAATGATCAAGAGATTCCATCCGCGAGGTTGCTATGAAAAGATTGCTTTCCAATTCGGTCTACAAACTATTTTTCGTATGTGTAGCGGCCAACGTCGCTTGGGCAGAAGATCCTAAACCGAAGGATGTCGGCCAAGGTCCCTGGATTTCCACGATAGCTACTGGCTCACAACCGGATCAAGTTCTCGTTGGAGCCAGCACAAGTTTATTATTGCGACCGAGCAATCTTCAGCGAGCCAATGTCGCGACTCCGGGTCAACTCGAGAACATCAGCGAGATTCCTGTCAGCATCTGGAAAGTTATCGCGTTGGCTGATGGCACTTCGGCGGCTGTTTCCGATTATTCAGGCAATGTTTACGTCGTTTCGTTTGCAGACCCCGCGAATCCCAAAAAAATCGCTTCCGGATTGCGATGGATTCGCGCCATGGTTCAATTGCCCGATGGTCGGTTGCTGGTTGGGACCGAGGACGGCAAAATTGTTCCGATCAACTTGGCCGATGGTGCTGTTGGCAACAAGGTCGACGCGCATTCAAGTCAAGTTTTCTCATTGGCCGTTGCAAACGACAAACTTGTGTCCTCGGGCGGCGAAGGGACCGTCAAGATTTGGAACTTGGCGGACATGGCACTTGTTCGCGAAGTCAAAGTTTCGGATTCGCCCGTTTGGTCGGCGATGCTGACCAGCGATGGCCAAAATCTACTGACTGGCGGTTCGGATCGCCGAGTCAATTTGTACGGAGCCGCAACAGGTCGGCTGGTAATGTCTCTTGGCGTCATGCCGGACTGGATCAGTTGCATGGTGGCGTTGCCCGACAATGTTGTTGCTGCTGGCTGCATGGATGGAAGCGTCTATCTGTTCGATGTTCCTTCGAAACTGCGTGTAACGAAATTGGCCGGTCCTGGTAGCGGCATCTGGTCCTTGGCCGTCTGCCAAGACGCACAGCATTTGATTGCCGGAACGCGCAAACATGGACTTGCCGTTTTCTCCGCCGATCAATGGCAACCAGCACTTGCCGAAACGCGAGCCAAAGCCGCCCGCGAACAACCCCCGATGCCTCCTGCTAAATAATTAGGTTTTCTAGACATGGCAGTTGATCAAACCGTACCGGACGCAAGCGTTGTACTGGATTTAATCGAAGCGTTTCGTCGATCCAAAGTCATGTTCGCGGGTGTAGAACTCGGCGTCTTTGACGAACTTCATCGACATGCTATGTCTGTCGACGAATTATCGGACACGTGCAAGCTGGATCGAGATGCGGCCAAACGATTATTAGATGCATTGGTCGCTTTGCAATTGATTGTTTGCAACGAAGGTCGTTATTCAAACACGCCTGCGGCGAACGCTTACTTGACGAGTACGAGCCCACGTCGCTTTACCGGCTACATTCGGTATTCGAACGATTTGGCGTGGAAGCTATGGGCTAACTTGGTAGGCGCAATTCGCCAAGGTACGCATCGCTGGAAGGAAACGTTCGGTTGGGACGAACCGATCTTCTCGAATTTTTTCAAGACCGACGAAGCGAAACGCGAGTTCTTGATGGGCATGCACGGTTTCGGCGTGCTAAGTTCACCAAGTGTCGTTAGCGCGTTCGACTTGAGCGGGTTCAATACACTAGTCGATCTCGGGGCGGCTACGGGCCATCTGGCATTGGCCGCTTGCGAGCGCTATCCACATCTCAAAGCCATTGTTTTCGATTTGCCAGAAGCGGTTCCATTGGCTCGCGAGATTGTTGGCAATTCGCCGTACGCCGATCGCGTTCACATTGTGGCGGGGAACTTTTTCGAAGATGCGCTTCCAGTAGGCGACCTTTATGCGTTAGGACGTATCCTTCACGATTGGTCGGAAACAAAGATTCGCGTTTTAC
>JANMNK010000951.1:0-7145 GCA_031373875.1 Pirellulaceae bacterium
ATGTGCCGACAGATAAGCGAATCGTTTTCATAACAGCTCCTTGGCTAACCAGACCGCATCTCGATCAAACCGAGCGAGGCATAACACTTATTGAGCGCGACTGGCGGGCAAACGTACCCAATCCTTGCGAAGGGATTCTTAGAAAAGTGGAATCAAAGCCCAAAAGACTATATCCAGCTTACGATGACCAAGGCCTCATTGTCAACGTTTTGCCCAGCTTTATCGGGGAATTCGTCAATCCAGGTAGGTACTATTCAGCGAGTCTGCTGCGTACTCTTGCGCCAATTTTTCCGCCATTTCCGACGTCAAGTTCCCTTTTGCCGCCTGCTGCTCCACCATTCGGCGGTAGGAATCGGCAAGCTGCGATTTGTCGTAGCGTGCAAATTGCAGCATATCCTGGATTCGACTCCCCGGAACGATCTTGGTGACATGAAATCGGCCGTCGGACTCGATTGCGACTTGGGCTTCATTCGGATGGCCAAAAAGATTGTGGTGATTGCCCATTACTTCTTGATAAGCCCCCGTCAGAAAAATCCCGATGTAATAAGGCGTCCCGTCAACCCAATCGTGTAATTCCAATGTTTGCTTAACGTCTTTCAAGTCGACAAAACGATCGATTTTTCCATCGCTATCGCAGGTGACGTCCACCAAAGTTGCATAATCCGTTGGCCGTTCGGTCAATCGATGAATCGGGGCAATTGGAAATAACTGGCGGATTGCCCAACTGTCTGGAGCGGAACGGAATAGCGAAAAGTTGCACAAGTACTTCTGCGCTAGAATCCGTTTCAACTGCTCAAATTCTTCGTCGGCGAAGCCATCTTCTTCAGATTCACGAAGCGCGCGGGCGCAGATTTCCCAGAACAGAACTTCGCCTTTGGCTCGGTCTTCCAGGCTGATCAGTCCAAGATTGAACTGCGTGTGAAGTTCGTCTTTGTGCTCCAGCGCGTCGTGATAATACTCGGCGTAGTTTTTGACGTTAATGGTATCGCACAAATCCTTCATCTCAGTAATGACCTGCGGATCGTCTTCGTCAATTGTCACTTCAGGAACATCGTCGGCGAAGGTTTCGATTTCATCGCGAATGGATGTGATCAAAACCGTATGATAAGCCGTCATGAACCGGCCGCTTTCCGTCACAATGTGCGGATTAGGAATGTTCTCTTCATCGCAAATGGTTTTGATTGTATAGACAACGTCATTTGCAAATTCTTGCGCGGAATAATTGACGCTTGACTCGAATCGCGTTTTCGAACCGTCGTAGTCCACGCCCAGACCGCCGCCGATATCCAAATATTCGATTTCGCAACCAATCTGGCGAAGCTTTGCATAGACCCGAGCGGCTTCCTTCATGGCGTTTTTGACGCGTTTAATGTCGGTAATTTGAGAGCCGATGTGGAAATGCAGCAATTTGATATTGTGTTCCAATTTGGCTTCGCGAACCAATCGCACGCAATCCAAAATTTCCGACGTCGTCAAACCGAACTTAGCCGAATCACCACCAGACGAAGCCCATTTCCCAGAGCCCCGCGAATACAATTTCGCTCGCAGTCCGATCCAGGGAGCTATGCCGAATTGCTGCGACAGCTTGATCAGCATTCGCAATTCATTCATCTTTTCGACGACGATAACAACTCGTTTGCCGGATTGGACACTCAACAAAGCCATTCGGATAAACGACTCATCCTTGAAGCCGTTGCACAACAGGAGCGATTCCGGATTTTGATCTTGAGCAATGGCGGCATACAACTCGGCCTTGGACCCACACTCGAGACCTACTCGGCAACGAGTTCCTTCGCGGAGAAACTCTTCGACAACTTCGCGTCGCGGATTCACCTTCATCGGAAAAACTGGATAGTGCTGACCAGTAAAACCGTATTCTGCAATAGCGGATTGATACGCATTAGAGAGTTCCCGCAACTGGCTGGAAAGGATCTGTGGGAATCGCAACAAGATTGGCAGTTTCATGTCGCGTTTCTCGAGCAAGTAATCAACTAGCTCCTTGAGATCGCACGAGCGGGCGTCATTGGGCGTGGGACGGACAACAATGTTGCCGTGCGGATTGACATCGAAGTAGCCCGCCGACCAATTTTCGATGCCGTAAATCTGCTGGATTTGATTGAGTGTCTCTTCGTTCATGCTTTCAACGATTGCCAACGGCTAAAGTGATGAAACCCTTGAGGCTCAAATTTTAGTAAACAAAAAATTTCCTTCGACCCTGATTCTCGATTTTCGGGATCGAATTCCAAAACTGATACCCACCCTTCACATGGCAATACTACCTTGACAGTAGTTTGGCGTGTTCTCGAAAGTTGTCGAGCGGCGTCTTTTTCGCGACGTTTCGGGAAGATCGTTCCGTTTTGATCTTGCCAAGTCTTCAAAACATGTTTGACTCGCTTAGACGCCACGCCTCAATTCGTTATTGACTACTCGCAGAAAAAAACCAGCCAAGCTAACCTTAAGCTGTCAGGCAAACGAGCGATACACTCGTTTTGTCGGTCAGCCTATTTGGACAGCGCAACTTTTCATGAGCAGCAAGGCGCTAGCCGCCGGTTTTTCCCTGTCGAGAACTGGCAGCTAATGTCCTGACGCCGGTTTTTCCCTGCGAGAACTGGCCGCTCAGTTGAGTTAACGGACTGCAAATCTTGGGTAAATCAATCAAGAAGCTGCGCTGGGCAATGAGTTTAAGAGAGAGTATTGGAGCAAGAATCGGGGAGATGGCCAAGCTTGGACAATTCAAATTTCGCGTCGGCAACGGTTGACAAACCGTTGCGAATTGGAAAACACACGTTTTCGAGCCGGTTGATTCTCGGAACCGGCAAATACGATTCACCCGAATTAATGAGAGATTCGCTGGTTACATCCCAGTGCGAATGCGTTACGGTCGCGGTTCGGCGTGAAAAACTGTACGACCGCCAAGGGAAAAATATTCTCGACTTTATCGATCTCAAGCGGTACACGCTGCTGCCAAATACGGCCGGTTGCTACAACGCGATGGACGCTGTTCGGGTCGCGCGACTTGGACGTGAAATCCTCACGGCTCTCGAAAATCCTGGTGCCGACTGGGTGAAACTGGAGGTGCTCGGTGATAGTAAAACCCTGCTGCCGGACCCGATGGCGACGCTCGAAGCTTGCAAAAGGCTTACCGACGAAGGCTTTCAAGTCCTGTGTTATACGAGCGATGACCCCGTGATGGCGGTTCGTCTGAAAGCTGCCGGGGCCGCCAGTGTCATGCCCGCAGGCTCACCGATCGGTTCCGGCCAAGGCATTCTCAATCCAAACAACCTCACCATCATCTTGGAGTACCTAAAGAGCGACGATCCGGATTATCCAGTGATCATCGACGCTGGAGTAGGTACAGCGAGCGACGTCGCTGTGGCATTTGAACTTGGTGCAGACGGCGTGCTGCTGAACACGGCAATAGCTCACGCACGCGACCCGGTGCGAATGGGGGCAGCCATGCATCACGCCGCTGTTGCGGGCCGACAAGCTTATTTGGCTGGCCGTATTCCCAAGCGATTGTATGCGACGGCCAGCAGTCCTGAAGAAGGCGTCATTACATCGCGACCATGGTAAAACGCTTGCGAAGTATTGCGTGCTGGCCGGCATGACGTTGAATCGTTCGGCTCAACCAAACTTTTTCAGTCGGTCATAAATTTCTAAGAGCTGTGGGTCGGCTTCCGATAGTTGCTCTTCAGCTTTCGTCCGCAAAAATCGATTGTAAAACCAAACACCAACGCACAACAGGATTATCAAGGCAACACAAATCGCGATGACTAACGCGTTGCGTCCGTAAGTGCGGCCAATTACCTGAATAGTCTTTGCACCCACCAAGATCATGACGGTCAGCCCCAGTGCTCCACCGCTGAGAATGCTCTCAACCGACCGCTCCGTATTCTCCTTGGCTGCTTGCATCGACGGGTCGAGGACCAATGCAGATTTGTACGCGAGTGCCGCTTCCTTGAGTTTGTCCTGATTCTCAAGGCAAATACCAAGGTTGTTTAAGATGCTGGCAGTGTTTGGTTTCACGGCGAGCGCGCGACGATAAACTTTTTCTGCGGCAGGGTAGAACTTACGAGACAAATAGAAATCACCTAAACTCTCTAGGGCTCGAACGGACTCAGGGGATAGAGCAACCGCGCGCTCAAATGCTTGTTGAGCCTCTTTGTACTTCTTTGCCGCTCGTAAGCAGTTACCGTACTCCAAGTGAGCTTCGTCGTAATCGGGATCAACGCGCAGACATTCTTGCGCCATGGCGGTGGCTTCCGGAATTTTGCCTTTCAGCCGAAGGACCAAACCGAGAACTCGCAAAGTCCATCGGTCGGACGGATCGAATGTGAGCGCCGTTCGCAAATGCTCTTCGGCCAAATCCAATTGATTGAGACCAAGGCATGCTCGAGCCATCACTTGATAGCAATCGATTAATTGCGGGTCAGCCGCTATCGCTTGCCCTGCAAGTTCCTTGGCTTGGTCATACCTACGCATGTCCGCAGCTTTTTCGGATCTCTCGACCAATAACCATGCTTGCGAACTTGATTCCAAAGCATCGCCTCCGATTCGATGTGACTCATACCCAATCCTGAATGTCCAACTCAATTTACAGTATTCGGATTGGTCGAAAACAAACAATATCTTTCTTTATGGCCGAAACAGGGTAGACTTGAAAGTGTTCGATGGAGTAGTCAGTTTATCTTTGGCGAAAAATAGTTACCCAAGATACCGTTCGTAGCTCAATTGGTATTTACCCGATCGAATGACAATAACCAGTCTCAAGAGTTCCGCCTCTAAAGGGTTTGCCATGATTAAATCGATACGCGCGATTGTTACCTTTGCCGCCTTTATTTCGGCTAGCAACTGTTTGATACTGGCAGCCGAGCCAACGCTCACGCGAGCCGAGTGGCAAAAAGTTGTGGACAAGGCCGTCGAATTTGCCCGGTTTCGTGGCCAAGCGGAGGATGGTTCTTTCAGTAAACAAAATGGTCTCGGCGTTACGGCAGTGATGGCTACGGGACTGGCCAGCGTAGGTGTCCCAGAGAACGACCCCGTTGTCTCGAAAGCAATCGAATACTTGCTCAGTTTTCGTCAGCCCGACGGAGGTATCTATCAACCAGGTTCTAAACACGCTAATTACGAAACTTGTTTGGTCATCATGGCACTCTCGAAATACAACGCCAGCGGCAAGTATAGCCAGATACTAGCAGGTGCCGAACGCTACATCAAAAATTTGCAGTGGGATGAAACAGAAGAGCTGAAAAAGGAAGACTTGGCTTTTGGTGGCGCGGGATATGGCAGCAAATCGCGTCCTGATCTGTCGAACACAAGCTTTATGATCGACGCTCTCAAAAGTCTAGGACGTGACGAAAACGACGAAGCCATCCAACATGCACTGCTGTTCGTGACGCGGTGCCAGAACCTCGAGTCCAGCGAGAACTCTTCGCCCTATGCCGCGTTGGTGAATGATGGTGGATTCTATTATACGGTTGCTGCTGGAGGCGAAAGCCAAGCTGGCAAGACAGAAAACGGCGGTCTTCGAAGCTATGCGTCGATGACTTATGCCGGACTCAAGAGCATGATCTTTGCTGGAGTCGATAAAGACGATAAACGAGTCCAAGCCGCGCTAAAATTCCTTCAAAAGAACTACTCCGTTGAAATCAATCCAGGCATGGGTACGTCCGGATTGTTCTACTATTACCACACGATGGCCAAAGCATTGGACGCTGTGGGCTCAACAGAATTCGAAACCGCCGATGGCAAGCACGACTGGCGAAAAGAACTCTTTCAAAAACTTGCAAGCACCCAGAACGCAGAAGGCTCGTGGGTCAACGCCGACTCGCGCTGGCTCGAAGGCGATGCAAACCTAGTCTCGGGCTACACCCTCATGACACTGTCGTTCCTAAAGCCAGCCGCTCCATAATCTGACGGGTTCCGATGGTTTGCAGGTCCGCCTAGCAGCCCTAATCCGCGATCCAGCCAATCATCTTGAGGAATTGTACGCAGCCATAAGCGATTCCTCCCGAGATTGGAATCGTCAGCAGCCAAGCCCAAATCATACGTTCGACCACGGTCCATCGCAGTGCGCCTAATCGCTTGGAGGCTCCCACTCCCATGATCGCAGCAGATATGTTGTGCGTCGTCGAAACGGGAATTCCAAAATGCGATGCTAGTCCGATAATTGTGGCCGACGAAGTCTCTGCAGCAAAACCATGCACAGGCTGCAACTTGACCATCTTATGCCCCAACGTTTTGATAATGCGCCAACCTCCCGCAGCGGTTCCCGATGCCATGACAACGGCGCATACCAATTTGATCCAAGTTGGAATGTCGAGCGATTTTCCTTCGGCTGGAGCGGCAATGTGAAGAAACGAAAAGATGCTCGGCAAGTTATCAAAATGCCCAGATGCAGTGCCCGTTGCCAACGCTAATGCGACTATTCCCATGGTCTTTTGAGCGTCGTTAGTACCATGCATAAACCCCATGCCGGCAGCGCTCACAAGTTGCATTTTGCCAAACACGGCATTGACTAAGCGCGGTTTCCAATTGCGAAGCAAGAAATATAAGAAGCCCATGATGATGAACCCGCAGGCAAAACCCGCAGCAGGCGACGCAAACATGGGCACGACAACTTTCCAAAGCAACCCTTTGCCCTGATACCAATGTGTCTTGTCGGGCTGCGACCAAATAACAACACTCCAACGATCTGCAGCAGCTACCGCAGCCCCGACCAGTCCACCAACCAACGCATGGCTCGAACTGCTGGGTAGCCCCCAGTACCAAGTGATCAAATTCCAAACGATCGCGCCGAACAAGGCGCAAACGAGCACTTCTTGTGTGACCACTTTCGTATCAACTAATCCCGAAGCAATCGTTTTGGAAACAGCGGTTCCCCAAAGTGCTCCAATGAGGTTAGTGAATGCAGCTAGCATGACAGCTTGTCGGGGAGACAAGACTTTGGTCGAGACCACTGTCGCAATCGAATTGGCGGTATCGTGAAATCCATTGATGTACTCGAATACGAGAGCCACAAGAACCACGAAGAGAATCAACAGCATTGGAAACCATAAGGCTTGTTTATAGGAAGATTTCTTTAATGGAATCAGACGACAACTTGTCCTGTTCGGTTACAGTCTAAATAGGACGTGCGAATCGTT
>JANMNK010000963.1:0-4414 GCA_031373875.1 Pirellulaceae bacterium
CCCTCGATCGTAGCGCCGTACGTGTCGAGCGCCAATCCGCTGCTTTTGTCTCCGACGTTATGACAAGACAGGCAATGTTCACGAAAGATAGGCTTGATGTGTTCCTCAAAAGTGATTTTTTGAGGGGCGTCTTCAGCCCGCACGCTCATCGATAGCAAGAGGCAAGCACAACATACAAAAATTGTATTTCTTGACTTCATCGTTAAAACACATCTTCGGAAATTCAGTTGTAATGGGAACATGTCTATCTCAGCAAATCAAATTCGATTTAATGATTAAAGATGAACTCGCGGCTATTCAAAACACCCCAAAAGATGTCTTCCAAACCGATCGTCGCATCGCCAGATTCGGCAACGATTTTGAGCAAATTTGCTTTTTCCGGATCCGTCGCGCGTCGGCCAAGGCAACGAACGTAAATTAGCTCGATTATTTGCTCAGGAGTCTTTCCCTGATCCATCCACTGCTTAATAATCTGTCCCTGGGATATCTTGCCATGGACGCTATCTCCGTTCAGCAAATGAAGGGCCTGAGACAGCGAAGGGTCCGTGCTTGCTTCACACGCGCAAACCGTGTTTCGCCCGGACCTTCCGAAGCTTGTCAAAAAGTAAGTGCTCGTGCTGCCGTCCGCGATTTGAACGGCTCGGGCTCCAACTGGTAGACCTCGAAACTTGTCCTTGGTCTGCGTCACTTGGGAAATACAGTCAAGCAAGCTTTCTGCGGGAATACGTCGAACGGAAGCGTGAGAGTAATTCCGCAAATCGGTTTTGTTGTCTTCCGTAGGTATGCAAGAACGTTGGTAAGCTTGGGAGTTGCAAATGTCACGCACCATTTGCTTAAAATCGAACTTGTAGTCGATCAGTCGCTTGGCCAAGTCGTCCAGCAATTCGGGGTTGCTAGCTGGATTGCTTACACGAAAATCGTCCACGGGATCAACAATCCCCGAGCCCATAAAATGTGCCCAAATGCGATTCGCGACGCTCTTGGAAAAGAATGGATTTGCTGGGCTAGTAATCCACTGTGCTAAAGCTTCGCGGCGATCCCGATTGCTAACATCAGGAACCTCGCCACCAAGGTATTTTGGCGCTGCGTTTGCCCCGGTAACGGGATGTCGTACTTCGCCACCGCGTCGATCGAACACAATTGTCTCGCGATAGTCCTCGCCAGTTTTGCGTCCAATTTGTGCAAAGAACGCTGCGAATCCATAGTAGTCATCCATGGTCCAACGATCGAACGGATGATTGTGGCATTGAGCGCACTGAGTTCGAATCCCCATGAACACTTGAGCAATATTTTCGGCAGTCTTCAGCGTATCCCCTTCGATCTGGTAGTAGTTGGTCGCCGGATTTTCAAACACTCCGCCGGAGGATGCGAGAATTTGTTGAACGATCTGATCGATAGGCACGTTAGCCGCAAGCTGATTGGTCAACCAACTGTTGTAGAGAAACGCTGCTTTGTAACTGACCTGGTTGTTGCTCTTGATCATGAGCAACTCGGCCCACTTCATCGCCCATATTTCGCTGAATTCTTTTCGATTAAGTAGCTCGTCGATTTTTTTCGAGCGTTTATCAGGCGATGCATCGGCCATGTAAGCTTCGTATTCTTGCTCGGTTGGCAGCATTCCAGTGATATCGATCGTCGCGCGACGCAGGAACTCTTCGTCGGTGCACAACCCGCTTGGAAGAACGCGAAGCTTTTCAAGTTTGTTACCCACGAGATTGTCGATGTAGTTTCCAGAAGGAGCTGGCGCAACGTAGGTTAGTCCCGCTGGCAAAGCGAGCACTTGTGTTCCCACCGTGTGGGTATCAAATCGGGCCATAACAAAGGCTTCGCCACGAACGCCGCTGGTTATTGTTGGTGATGGGTCGACCGATGCTGTTCGATCATTGTTCGTCGTGAATCCCGCCAAGTCATAAACATCGCGAGTCGTTCCATCGCTGTAGGTCGCGACCACTGCCAAGCGTTGCTTGCTTGCTTCGCCTTCCATTACGGCTTGTTTAGGATAAATGTCTACCTTCGTTACTGCGGGTGGTGGTCCGGCGTCTACGGGAGCACCAGCTTTGAGCCAAGTAAGGACTGTGTTGTAATGCTTGCTGCCCGGTTCAATTTTCTTACCGCCGGAGTGCTGAACAGCACCCGTCGCTTTGAGGAGAATGAGACTTTGATCGGGAACGGCCAAGTTGATTCGGCGGATGCCAATTTCGCGTGTAATGCGTTGGTAGTCACCGTTCGGATCAAATCCAAAGAGCGATAGTCGGAATCCATCTTTACCGCGTGCCGCACCATGGCAAGAACCTGTATTGCATCCTGATCGGGTCAGGATTGGCATGATGTCCAAGTGGAAACTAATCGGTTTGGTTTCAGCCGCTCGCGTAACTCGAATCAGGACACTCACGTTGTGCCCGTTCCAACTGGCGTTTAATTTCGTTTCACCATCGGTAACGGGAGTAAGTCGGAATTCTTGTAAATTTGCGAATGCCGGGTTTTCCAATTGCCAAGTAACTTCGGCCGTAACGTCCTTGGTAACGCCATCCGAACGAGTTGCCACAGCAATCATGTTTTGTAAATCGGCTGCGGTTTCTAAACTCACAACGGGAGGATACACCGCAAGCGATTCCCAGCCTGCTGCCGCAGGCGCTGCAGGAGCAGCAGGCGCCTCAGGAACAGCTGGCGATCCAGGCGCAGCAGTTTCAACGGTTGCCGCAGGCGCGTCTTGAGCAATCGCCGGATTGAAACCAGCTACTTGCACGATCACGAGAGCGAAAAAGCAAACTATATTTTTAAGGGTCTGTGTCATTTTCTATTTATTCCAAACACCAAGATCGTTAGTTACGAATAAAGATTCCGTTTTGACTCTATTTGCCGCCGCGATTGCCTTCTCGAATTTTGCGCAACTGCTCCAAGCGAGTTAATGGTTTTTCGACGGGGGCTGCCGCTTCCGTCGGCATCGGCGGCGGAGGTGCTGCAGCAACTGGCGCGGCAGGAGCAGGTAGAGGAACGTCGATTTGCACTTCGCCTGTCCCGTTTGTTTGTGTGATAACGCCTTTGTCGGAACGAATGATGGCTTGGCAAACAAGCGTTTTGAAATTGCCTTGCCGGGTCTCAGGAGGAACCGTGAGACTGTAGGCCAAACGTTCCATGCCGGACGCGAAAGTTACTTTCGGCTGTACCAACGTCGTGCCCGGCGGCAGTCCAAGCAGTTCGATCTCTGCAGTCCCCTCGAACTCGCGTTTTACAGTAATGCCAACTAACACATCGACCGGTTTTCCTTGTTCCGTCGCTGCTTTATTGAACTGAAATTGGAAAATTGAATCGGTTACTTCAAGTTGAATGTATTCCGAAGCGATTTCGACTCGACCACGTCCCGTCTCTGCGGAAGCGAGCACCGTGATCGGCCAAACGCGAATAGCCGCGCCACCATTTGCAGTCAAAGGAATTGCCGCTTCTGTTTGGCCCGCAGGGATAGCGATCGAGCCGGAAGCTGACACGCCTGGCGGAGCGTAAAGCAAACGAAGATTAATTTCCTTGTCAAATCCTTCTTTGCGAATGGCTTTAACGGTAAGAGTCATTGAGCCATCACGAACGAGAGGGACTTGAGGCTGGACTACTTGAATGTCAAACGGGGCCGGGTCTGCAACCGAGATCGCCAAACGATTGCTATTGTGTCCCCAGACGTCGACGTTATTTTGACCACGAACGATCATCGCTCGTTGCTCCAAGTGACCGGTTAAAACCTGTTCGGGAGTTAGGGGTAAAGTAGCCGTCAAATCGACCAACTTCGCACCGACCGCCGCATCGGGAGCAGCGTGCAACATCATCGGGATCAAAGTCAAGTCACTAGTAACGGTTGTCTCAGGAAACGTGACGCCGGGAGGTAAATCTGGAATCGACATTTTGCCATCGCCGCCGACATTGCGGCGCACCAAGTTCGCTTGAACGGCCATCCGAGCTCCTTGAGGAATGACGACCGTCTGAGCGACCCAGCGTTCTAATTCGTTAACGCTGGTTGCGACTTCTGGAGCAGGTGGTACGACTTCGATTCGATAAACGTTGTATGGGCCGCCTTTAGCCAAGTGATCGCGGATCCCGATCGCGTAATTGCCATCTTCGGGAATCTTGAAACTGATGAAGGCATCGGGGCCGCCGTTATCGTCGTTGGCTGCCAATTGACCTCCGCCGACTTTGTTAATCATCAAAGAAGCATCAACAGGACTTCGAATACCAGCGCGTGCAATGGCGCGAAACTCAAGCTGCTGATCTTTCTTGCCTGCAAAAACAAACCAGTCGACATCGTTTGCTTTTTCTAGAATGCCATTAAAAGCTGCAGGCAAGACATCTTGAATGGGACCTGCTCCCGGCTGATCATTATCGGGCGACTCCATCACGTTTGGCATCTTGCTAATGCGCAAGTAATTGG
>JANMNK010000965.1:0-3953 GCA_031373875.1 Pirellulaceae bacterium
GGAAAGGACGGGAAGTCTGTCTTGAAAGAGCTACGTGCATCAGGCAGTCAGATTCCAGTTGTGATGCTTACCGCATGCGACAGTGTTGCAGAACGGGTACAAGGACTGGACCTTGGCGCGGACGATTAGGACCGGTCGACCATTTACTGTCCGACTTGATCAGGGTTATTTTGGTATGGCAATCAGGACCTCTATGGAGCATATTACGTTATCGGTGAATAAAGAGTGTTGTTTTTTGAGATAGGGAGCTAAGGATGGCTATTGCAATGGCGGGGCGTTTTGATGAATCACAACTGAGCTATTTGATTAGCTTTTATAAATCCCTTTCGGAGAAAGACCGAAGAAGATTTTCCGCGATAGAGGCAAAACGGTTGGGTCATGGAGGCGCGACGTACATAGCACAAATCTTTGGCTGCTCGACAAAGACAATCAGTCGTGGAATAGACGAACTCGATTCGCTAGATCAGGATCCTGCTGCGGGGCGTGTTCGCAGCCCAGGAGCAGGTCGAAAAAAAACATCGCACCCGGGTCAGAAGTCGAGCAAAACTTACAGTCGTTGATCCAAACCCGATCTGCTGGTGATCCCGATGATCCGGATATACTCTTTACCGACTTGACTCCGACGCGGCTCGAACAAGAACTCCATAGCATGGGAACACCCGCTGGCGATGATGCCATTCGAGTTTGGATGGACGAGCAAGAACTTCGCCTAAGAAAGATTCGCAAGGTTAAAGCAGGTGGGCACTCGCCAGACCGTGACGCCCAATTTCAAAACATAGCTCAACTCTTGGATTCCTATGAAAAGGCAGGAAATCCTTGCTTTTCTATCGATACCAAGGCCAAGGAGTTTCAAGGCGAGCTGTTTCGATCAGGTCGAGTTCGTTGCAATACGGCATTCAGGGCTTTTGACCATGATTTTCCCAGTTGGGCAACGGGAGTGATCATTCCACACGGTATTTTTGATCTTGTTCGAAATCGCGGCCACATCAATATTGGACTGTCTCATGACACGACTCAATTTGCTTGCGACAGCTTTCGGTGGTATTGGAATCGCGTTGGTCAGCAATGCTATCCTGATGCGAAATCCATTTTGCTTCTTCTAGACTGTGGCGGCAGCAACTCGGCCTTGAAATACATGTTCAAGCATGACCTGCAATCGGTGGTCAATGAAATCGGAGTCGAGATACGTGTCGCACATTACCCAAGCTATTGTTCGAAGTACAATCCTATCGAGCGAAGATTTTTTCCACACGTCAGCCGCGCGTGCACGGGAATGTTGTTTGACACTTTGGAACATGTGGTCGACCTAATGCGAAAGGCCTCAACAACAACGGGATTGAGAACGACGGTCAACGTAATCAAAAGACTATACGAAACCGGACGCAACGCGACCGATGCCATTAAAGATCTCGTGCGCGCGACAGTCAATTTCCACGAACTACTTCCAAAGTGGAATTATACAATCAAGCCGCAATCTGGACACTAATTAATCGATCGGTCCTTACCTTATCAAGCCATTCGCATTTTCCGAGCTTCTCGCACGTATTCGAACCGTTTTGCGACGTGGTTCTCCACGACAAACAGACCGGTTGGCTGTTGGCGACCTCGAGTTGGATTTATTGAGTCGCAAGGTACAGCGTCAAGGAAAAGCGATCGAACTATCTCCGAAGGAATTTGCGTTGCTTTCACTGATGATGCGTCGTGTCGGAGAAGTGCTTTCAAGGACATTGATTGCAGAACAAGTATGGGATATGAACTTCGACTGCGATACAAATGTAGTGGACGTTCACATTCGGAGATTACGGGGAAAAGTCGACGATCCGTTCTTGCCGAAGCTAATCCATACAGTCCGGGGAGCGGGATATGTTGTCGAAGAACGCTCTTAGTGTAACCCGGCCATGGTCAATAACCGCTAGCCTTACCATTTGGTACTCATTGCTGACTTTTTCGCTTGTTGCTTTCGCGATGGTGTATTCCTATTGGGTTCTAACTGAAAGCTTGGACCGGGAGGACGATGAATTTGTTGTCAGTCGACTCAACGAAACGAAGTCCAGGCTTGAAGTTGACTCAGCGGATTTGCGATCATTGAGAATACTTTGGCAAGGAGCCGAGTCCGAAGGATCGCAATTGAGAATCCAGTTGCAGCTCGAGAATCTAGATGGAAAGCCCATCTTAGTGATGCCGGGAAGCGATTCCGTACCTTGGGACAAGTCGAGTAGTCGAAGCGAGCCTCGTTTGGAGAGCAAAAACGGTGAATGGCGCTTTCAATCGATAGATTGTTTATTGCCTTCAGGTGAAGGTGCACGATTGCGAGCCGCACTGGACCGAAGGCAAGAATCTGCCTTTTTAGTTCGATATCGAAAGCGACTATATCTTGTCTTGCTCGTGACCGCCTTTGCATGCGCCCTTGGAGGTATTTTCATTGTCCGACGTGGACTTCGGCCCCTTCGAAACCTCTCACTTATGGCCACGGGTATTAGTGCACAGAATATGGAAGAGCGTTTGATAGCAGATGACTATGCATCGGAATTGATGCAAGTTGCGAACACTTTCAATCGCATGTTGGACCGATTGAGAGATTCGTTTGACCGATTGAATCGATTTTCAGGCGACATTGCTCATGAGTTAAGGAGTCCCCTTAACAATCTTCGTGGGGAAGTCGAAGTTGTACTGACAAAAGCGAGGACGGACAGCGAGTATCGCGAGACGCTTGGGTCATGCCTCGAAGAGACGGAAAGGTTGTGTCGATTGGTCGACAGTCTACTATTTTTGGCGAGGGCAGAAAATCCCGCCAAGGAAATGACGCTTGAGCTTCTTGACCTAGACGCGGAATTAAGAACTATCGTGGAATTCTATGAAGCGTTAGCTGACGAACGCAAAGTAAGATTCGTCGTTGATTGCGATTCCAATTTGAAACTCATGGCCGACAGGACTCTGCTTCAACGTGCAATTGGAAACCTAATCACAAACTCACTCGCCTACACGCCTCCCCTCGGAACCATCGAGGTCTCTGGACGGAGGGTTGGCGAATTCGCAAATGTGGTTGTCAAAGATACGGGGCTTGGAATAGATTCGACTGACCTTCCGAAGGTTTTTGATCGCCTGCATCGTGGAATTGGAAAGCGAATCGGTTCGCAAGGTAGCGGATTAGGACTACCGATTGTGAAGACTATCGTGGAAATGCACGCAGGCACCGTACACATTGAGAGTATACCGAATGTTGGCACCAGCATTGAGACAAGATGGCGGGCTCGTACTCCATAACTCGGTGCATTGAAATGGGTGATCGGTCGAAAGGGGGAAACACTTTGCAGGCGGGGATCGATTGGCATGACTCGATTTCGCAAACGAAAGTTCCGTCTGGTATATTCTTCAGCAGTTGTAGCTTGCTCGTGCAAGATCTGTTGATTGCAAAACGTGACTTGAAACTCAGCCGTGCGTTGAAAAACTACGGCCGTTTCGATGCACTGATGATCGATGACATCGGATACGGACTAGCGAACGCAAAAGTCGAAAATGGACTCGCCGTGCTGGCCCAAAACATCCTGACGCTGAGCCGCATAAAAGAACGCGTCGAAAAAAACCAGGAAACTCCCGTTATTTAAACCGGACGACCTCTGGAGTTGCAGGAGATGGTTTCGTCCCAGGGGGCGTGTCGATTGGTTCAGGTGATCCCTCTTTATCACTCTCGCCGACGGGCAAGGCGTGCAGCTTTATTGCATCTACCACGATTCCGTCTTTGAATATGGCTACGACCAAACTGTGGCTGTAGCAGTCGTACTCGACGATTATCATGAATTGCCTAAGTATCCAACCATCAAACGATGACTACTGGATAGAACCTGCGAAATTACCCGTCTTCGTTCGCGACCGTCGCGTTGACCGAAGCAATTGGTGATTTCCCTGAACCAACACCAAAACGTCCAAACGTTCGACCTCTGGCGACAGGTAAG
>JANMNK010000995.1:0-3120 GCA_031373875.1 Pirellulaceae bacterium
GAACAATACTTTACTCGCACCGGTGACACAGCTATGGCCATGTACCATCGCAGTATCATCAAGAAAATGGGTGGCGAAGTCCAGCAACCACCGCAAAACCCAAATCAAGCCAACTCACCTAAGCCCTCCTGACACGAAAGATACTTGGACGCCTGACGATCACAAGAAATTGTTCGTCTCGCAGTTACTAGGTAATGGCTTGGGAAACTTGAGCGTGTCGCGGTCTGGAATGAATGCCCCACCACTTTGAAGCTAACTCGAAATCGAAGCAATCTTCAACATAATCGGCCCGTAACAATGACCTTGCTCAGCTCAAAAATTATGTCGAATGCTGAGAGATTTGCAGCAAGCCTGATGATTGTGTCGCTCCTTGCCCTTGGCTGCAACAACAAAGGAGATTCGACCGACTCGGTCGCTCCAACTGGAAAACCACAAATTGCAAAAACTGGGGCGAGCGACAATAAACTTAGCTCCAAACCAATCGATACTGCAACGAACATTCGATTTGAAGACGTTACTTCGACAAGCGGCGTGGATCATGTTTTCCGCGACGGTCACGAAGCCGAAGTATTTAGCATCGTCGAATCGCTCGGCGGGGGAATCTCCGTCATCGATTTCGATCAAGACGGATTGCTTGATCTGATCTGCCCAGGCGGCGGCACATTCACGCCGCGAACGTCTGTCAACGGGTTGCCAGGAACCATCTATCGCAGTGTCGCTCCCTTTCGTTATGTCGCAGTATCGCAGCTGGCGAACGTCAACATGGATCGTTTTTACAATCACGCAGCCATTGTCGGCGATTACGATGCAGACGGATTCGATGACTTCGTAGTTATGGGCTACGGAGGACTTCAACTGTTCCGGAATCAAGGCGACGGCACTTTTCAAGAGTGCGCGGCAGAGTCGAAACTCAATGATAAGCTTTGGAGCAGTACCGGCGCTTGGGGCGACATCAACGGAGACGGATTGCTAGATCTATACGTGGCGCACTATTCCAATTGGTCGTACGAATTCGACCCGCCCTGCATTCACCCAAGGACCAACATCCGCGACGTCTGTAGTCCACGGGAATTCAAAGACCTACCGGATTCCTTCTATATCAACTCAGGCGACGGTTCTTTCGACGATGCTACGGAAACAGTCAACCTTCTCAAAGGCGGTCGTGGCCTTGGCGTCCTTGCCGCCGATCTCGACGGCGATCGCGACACGGACTTCTTTGTGGCTAATGACGAGCAGCCTAATTATGTTTATCGAAACGATGGCGGTGTGCTGACTGAAATCGGCGTCCGTTCCGGTGCCGCACTCGATGACTCAGGCTCGCCGGATGGAAACATGGGAATTGGCATCGGCGATTACAATCGAGATGGCCAGTTCGACTTGTTTGTCACACATTACGAGAACGAAATTTGTGCCCTTTACCGAAATACCGGTAGGCTCAATTTTACGCATGCGTCGCGTTTAACCAATGTCACAGCCATGGGAAACATGTTTGTCGGGTGGGGGACTGCTTTCGTCGATTTTGATTTGGACGCCGACGAAGATATCATGATCGTCAACGGCCACGCAGTCCGGCATTCGGCGATGGCACCCGTGGAACAGCAACCCGTCTTATTGGAAAATAATGACGGCAAAAATTTTCGCGTCGTCCAGGCCCCTGCTGGCCCTTTTTTTGAGCAACCAAGACCGGGACGTGGACTGGCCACGCTGGATATGGATCGCGATGGTCTAGTCGACTTGGCCACCTCGAATGTAGAGAAACCCAGTGTGCTGATTCGCAACGCGTCCTCGCCTCAAGGTAATTGGATTGGCATCCAGTTGGTAGGAACAAAATCGAATCGTAACGCCATTGGAGCAATCGTCGTCGCCCAAGCCGGCCCGTACAAATTGGTCCGCCAAGTCGTCGGCGGCGGTAGCTACGCATCCAGCAGCGATCGCGCTCTGGTAATTGGCCTTGGCAAGATTCAACAAATCGACAGCCTAATCATACACTGGCCGCAGAGCGATCCTACAATCATCGACAAGCCTCAATTGGGACGCTACCTAAAAATAATCGAATAATTCGATTTCCCCTTGTGAAGTAGCACGCACTCGCCCGTCATTTCACACGATCCCACCCCAGTTTTCCCCCGAACCCCCTTGCTCAAAACCCGCTCAAGTAGTAAAAGACTTGGATCAAAAATATCTGCACCCGTAGCTCAATTGGATAGAGCATCGGTCTACGGAACCGAAGGTTACATGTTCGAATCATGTCGGGTGTATTCTTAGTTCAATAAGCGATTCGTTGGTGAAACGTAACCTCACGCAGTTGTGAGAGCGCTGTTTTCTGTAGGGCAAAATCCGGTATTTACCGGATTGCATTATGGGGGCATCGTTTCATGGTTACGAAAGTACCGTCCTATCGTCATCACAAGGCCAGTGGGAAAGCAGTAGTTACGCTTAACGGCAAAGACTACTATCTGGGCCAATTCAATTCAGCCGATTCTAAGCGGCAATACAAGAAGCTGATTGCTGAGTATCTGTCCAATCCATCGTTCGGGATTGCCCAAGCAGATACCACCATTCGCGATATTCTGGCCGCCTACGTTACTCATGCCAAAGGATACTATCCAGCGGGTTCGGAACTTGAATTGCTTCTCTATGCAATCAAGGTAATGCGGCAAATGTATGCTGACATTCCAGCGGCATCATTCGGACCCACCGAATACAAAGCGGTTCGGGAAAGTATTTTGAGCACCGGCGACCGAAGCCGAAAAACAGTAAATGCTTACATGGAGCGAGTCAGGCGGATTATCAAATGGGCGACCGGCGAAGGAATGATTCCGTCATCGGTTATCGAAACCCTTCGTTGCATTGAACCACTCAAGCGCGGTCGATGCGAGCTGCGGGAAGCGGAACCGATCCTTCCCGTCGATGCGGAAACGGTCGAAAAGACTTTGCCGTTTATGTCTGTGGTTGTGGCCGATATGGTTCGCTTCCAGCAAGCAACAGGTTGCAGGCCGGGCGAAGTATGCAAGATCACTCCAAGCATGGTCGATCGTTCGAATGACGTTTGGCAGATCCAACTCGACAAGCACAAAACCGCATGGCGTGGCAAAAAACGTATCGTTTACGCTGGACCCA
>JANMNK010000996.1:0-2742 GCA_031373875.1 Pirellulaceae bacterium
GTAGATGTCGCGACCGGCCAACTCGAGCGGCGTGTAAGGTTTCACCTTAGAAATTGTCGGTACGTTTGCCCGAATCAAGAAGGTTGGAATGATCTCAAAGAGAGAAGCGACAATCACGGCAATTAAAACCCAGACGGAAAACCGGATGGGCAATCGTTCCCAACGGCGATGCCAGGTTAGTTTGCTCCATACGTCGATCGTTTTGGCGACTTCGGCGACCGTCGCTAGTTTGCTTTCCGGCGGCGGAGCATCGATATAAACCGAACTGAGTTTTGGAGCCGAATAGACAGGGACATCGTATTTTGGAGGTCGCGATGCGCGAGTCAGGAAAAAATTTACGACCATCATCAACGCGCCAGCAATATATAAAACTCCGCCAATCGCACGCAGCCAATACATCGGCAAAATTGTCTGAACGGTTTTCAAAAAGTCTGGATTCTGCAACTGACCGTTTTCTTTAAGCGCGCGTAAACTCAAGCCTTGCGTCAACCCGGCAACGTAAATCGGGAGGATATATCCAAGCAAACCGATTGTCGCTATCCAGAAGTGCCAAGTAGCGAGTTTTGTGCTGAACAATTTAGTTTGATACAATCGCGGTAACAGCCAATAGATCATCCCGAATGTGATAAATCCGTTCCAACCGAGTGCACCACTGTGGACGTGGGCAATCGTCCAGTCAGTATTGTGCGACAGGGCATTGACGCTCTTGATGCTCAATAGCGGACCTTCGAAAGTGCTCATGCCGTAGAACGTGATGCCTGCGACAAAGAATTTCAGTACTGGGTCCGCGGAAACCTTGGCCCACGCCCCACGCAAGGTAAAGAGCCCGTTGATCATCCCACCCCACGACGGCATCCAAAGCATGATTGAGAAGACCATGCCCAACGTCGAAGCCCATTCGGGCAATGCTGAGTAATGCAGATGGTGTGGCCCGGCCCAAATATACAGGAACACTAACGACCAAAAGTGAATGATGCTCAGTTTATAAGAGAACACGGGTCGATCCGCCGCCTTGGGCAAGAAGTAATACATCAAGCCGAGAAAGGGCGTCGTCAAGAAGAACGCCACCGCATTGTGTCCATACCACCACTGCATGAATGCGTCTTGCACCCCGGCATAAATCGGGTAACTCTTGATCGGAATCTCGCCCGCAGCAAAGATCGGAACGACTAAGTTATTGAAAACATGCAGGACCGTGACGGTTAAGATCGTGGCAATATAAAACCAAAGTGCGACGTACATGTGGCGTTCACGTCGTTTGATTAAGGTCATAAAGAAGTTGGTTCCAAAGAACAGCAACCACACGACGGCGATCAGCAAATCCACGGGCCACTCTGGTTCTGCGTACTCTTTGCTTTGCGTGATACCCAACGGCAAGCAAACCGCGTCGGCAACGATGACCAATTGCCATCCCCAGAAATGGAGAAGCCCGAAGGTGTCGCTCCACATTCTCGCTTTGCACAATCTCTGCGTCGAATAATAGATGCCCGCGAAAATTGCGTTGCCAGCAAATGCGAATATGGCAGCGTTGGTGTGAAGCGGTCGGATTCGACCCAGCGTCAAGTACTCAAGCTTGAAACTTAACTGGGGCATCACCAACATGAGTGCCACGTAAAGTCCGACGAGGAAGGCCACCACTCCCCAAAAAATGGTCGCGGCGACAAACAGCCTCACAATCCCATCGTTGTAGGAAAAAGTTTCGTTCTGCGTTTCTGCTCCAGACGAACCATGCATCCCAACAGGTGTCGTTGCTGCGTGTTCCATTATCTCCACTTTCTATCTTCGTATAAGTCGAAAAACAGGACGAACCACAATCCTATCGCCCCGGGCGATTACTGATCCGGCTTGTTCTTACTGTAAAGTCTTCGCGTTGTTTTTTGGATTACGAATCATCTTGTTGATTGCCGTTTACAAGCATCAGATGACGAAACGACTGCGTTACCATACTACGAATCACGCTTTGCCAAAAGATCGAAGCCCGTAGCGTACACCTCCACCATCTTTATGGTATCGAGCGTAACCTCATTTGTATCGGTGTCGAACAAGTTTTGAACTTTTCAAAGCTGAATTCGACTAGGTGCGTCGATTCACCCCCAATATCGCAACGCTGACTGCGAAAATATACATAGGCAAGGGATTAGATGCAGGGGCGACAAGCGGCGGTATCGCGTCATGGATTCACGTTTGCAAAGCGGAGTTAATTTCGATTGAGCTTGACGGGAATCTAAGCCGCTTTCGAAAGCTCAAGTCCATCGAAGTGTCCACGACCGAAGCGAACAAATGGGGCGATATATCCCGGTTTAAACGTACGATCGAGCATGGGGTGTTTAGAAAGTTGCGCGATAAACCGCCTACGATGTTTGGTTGGACTGTTTTTCGCATTAGCAACTGCTAAAAATGATTTCAAGGAAATAGTCTACTTATCGCGAACCACGCACTAATTGAAAAGCGTGCGGACGGCAAGTTGTGTCCAGTCAGCTCCAGCGTGTCAAAATTTATAAAGTCCATTGCTCCCTAGAATTGTTTGGAGGAGCAGAGTAAACGAAAGGCCCTTACGTGTTCCCATCATGGCGCATTGCAAAAGTATTCGGCATTGCGGTTTACGTTCATTGGTCGTTTTGGCTGCTGATACTGTACGTGCTATTGTCCGAAATGCGCACGGGCGAATTCCGCGATGGGCTCAGTTCGGTCATTTTCCTGTTAGTCGTATTCGGATGCGTTTTCCTTCACGAGCTTGGGCAC
>JANMNK010001003.1:0-3049 GCA_031373875.1 Pirellulaceae bacterium
ATTTACAAGTGAAAGAAAATACTGTGGATCGCTGGGATATTGCATGGTCAAATGATTATGCACTTTGCGGAAACTCTTTCCGCTTTGGACAGTTCATTTCTCGGCCCGGGACAAATTCCTTCGGCTGTTCCCGCTCGGCAAGCGGGAACTACTGGGTCGGAACAAACGAAGTGGTTTGTTTTACATGGTCAAATGATACGCACTTTGCGGAAACTCTTTCCGCTCTGGATAGTTCATTTCTCGGCCCGGGATAAATTCCTTCGGCTGTTCCCGCTCGGCAAGCGGGAACTACTAAGCGGGAACTACTAAGCGGGAACTACTGGTCTTCAGACGCGACTGGCTCTATCGACTTGCAAACCAAATTACCCAGGGCTTGAACGATGAATCCAGCGTGCAACCAAATTCCGTGTTTTGGGAAGTCATTTTGCTCGGTAAAAGCGTGAAACGCGGCCTCTTCACTTGCACCCAAAGCCACCAAGCCTGAACTGCGGCGAATGCCGGTGCCCACAAAACTGTCAAAGTGAACGGAATATTGTCAATTTCGGTTTTTTTCGTGATACGCTTTCTATTGGTAGATACCCCTTGCCAGATTCTTGATTCTTTTGTAACGTTAAAAAATAACCCTTTCCAAGCCGATAAAGTGTAAATAGGCGCAATTGCTGCCTTTCGCACTTTCTTTGGTTTGCGATTTGCTGTAATGAACCAGCTGACGGATAGCTACTTTTCTCACTAGGCGCATTTCGCTTTGCATGGGATTAATTCCCACCTTGTCTTTTCGAAGTTTGAATTGGCCGAACAGTAAATTTTGAGGATTGGAACATGAGCCAAAAGAGTGCTAGAGCGACCTACAACAAACTTGATCTTCTCAAGCTTATGTATTTGAGCCGCGAAGGCGATCGCCGCGAAGGTGTTCTTCTGCGACAAGGCAAAGGTTGGTTTCAAGTTGCAGGCATGGGTCACGAGACCTTGGCCGTAATCGCAATGCAACTAAAGGACGACGATTATTTGTTCCCTTATTATCGTGACCGCGCGATGATGCTGGCCAAGGGAATGACGAATGTAGAGTTGGCAAAAGCTTACTTTGCAAAACGAGATACAAGCAGCGGTGGCCGTCAGATGCCGGGTCATCCTTCTTCGCGATTGAAGAACGTTTGGAGCGTGCCGACGCCGACCGCGAGCAATCTGCTTCCCGCGTGTGGCGCAGCATGGGCGATGCAGTTAGAGGGCAAGCCCGGCGTTGTCGTTGCGACAACCGGAGACGCTGCGAGCCGCCAAGGCGAATTTTACGAGGCTTTAGCATTTGCTCAAGAACGGAAACTGCCCGTCGTATTTGTGGTCGAAGATAACCGATATGGGATCAGCACCAATACCGACAAATTCAATCCTTTCAAAATGGGCGTGTTTAGTAAGAGCATCGGCATCGTTCACGTCGATGGTCGCCACCCAGATAATGTTCATGAAGCGTCGATGAATGCAATCAATCATGCGCGTGCGGGCGAGGGACCGTCGGTCCTGGTCTGCGAAGTCGATCGATTGTGCAGTCATACTAGCAGCGACGATCATCGCGTCTATCGTCCGCCTTCGGAGATTTCCGAGATGATGGAACGCGATCCGATCAACACGGTTGTCGAAGAATTGATCGAAGCGGGCGAGTTGACTTGGGAAGGCTGGGAAGAGATCCGCCACAAGATCGACGAACAAGTGGACAAAGATTACCAAGCCGCCGAGTTGCTTGCCGATCCAAAACCCAGCGAAGTGCTTGACGAGTTATTCGGCCCCGAACCTACGGCCGAAACGCCGCCAATCACGGGTGGACGCAAATGGCGCATGGTCGACGCGGTTAACGAAGTCTTTAAGAGCGGTCTCAAACAAGATCGTCGATTCGTGTTTTTTGGCGAGGATATTGAAGATCCAAAGGGCGGCGTATTCCGCTTAACTGCAGGTCTTTCGACTGAGTTTCCAGACCGCGTGTTCAACTCACCGCTCGCCGAAGCCACCATCGCCGGTGTCGCAGTGGGCATGGCTTGTTATGGAATGCGTCCCGTTTTCGAATTGCAGTTCGTTGATTTCGTCGGCCCCGCTTGGTCGCAGATCTCGCAAAACATGGCGACGATCCGCTGGCGCAGTTTTGGCGATTGGAAATGCCCTGCAGTGATCTATTCGCCGTATGGTGCTTACCTACCCGGTGGCTCGATTTGGCATAGCCAAGCGAACGAAGCGTCGTTTGCACACGTTCCAGGTTTGCGAGTTGTTGTGCCAAGCACCCCTGAAGATGCTGCAGGCCTCATTTGGACGGCGATGCATTCCGAAGATCCAACGATCTACTTGATCCCCAAACATTTGTTCCGTCAACAGATGGACGTTCCGACTGAACTGGCTGCGGTGCCGTTTGGCAAAGCACGTATTCGGCGTGCTGGCAAAGACGTTACGGTTGTCGCATGGGGTAACTGCATGGAGCAAGCTTTGGAAGCGGCGAAAGCTATGGAAGAAGAAGCTTCGGTAGAAGTTATCGATTTGCGTTCGATTGTACCGTGGGACCGCGAGACAATTGCCAAGTCCTTGGCGAAGACAGGTCGGCTTGTCGTCATTCAAGAAGATGCCGAGTCCTGTAGTGTCGGTCAGATGATCATTTCCAAGATGACTTCTACGCCCGAAACTTTCAGTCATTTCATCAGTCCACCGCAGCTTGTTTCTCGTCCCGATGTGCATATCGGGTACAACCCAATTTATGAATACGCCGCATTGCCTGATGTTCAACGTGTTGTAGCTGCCATTCGATTGACGATGGAGGATTAGTCACAGTGCCAATTGTCTCGGTTCGCATCCCGCAAATGGGAGAGGGATTGCAGGAAGCTCTGCTTGTCGAGTTTATCAAAAAGCCAGGTGACGTCGTTCGACGTGATGAGGCGCTCTACGTTATGGAGACCGACAAGGCGACCACCGAAGTCGAGTCGCCGTACTCAGGTCGCTTGGTCGAGTGGACTGTCAAGGAAGGTACAGTTCTGGCAATCGGTACGGAAGTCGCACGGATGGACGTGGATTCTTCCGT
>JANMNK010001041.1:0-6336 GCA_031373875.1 Pirellulaceae bacterium
ATCCATCGTCTACGCCTTTCGGCCTCGACTAAGGCACCGGCTAACCCTGGGCGGATTTACCTTCCCCAGGAAACCTTAGGCTTTCGGCGAACAGGATTCTCACCTGTTTTATCGTTACTCATTCCGGCATAATCACCTGTAAAGCCCGACACCGCTCCTCTCGGTACGGCTTGTATCTGCTTTACAGCGCTCTCCTACCGCTCTAGTAAACTAGAGCCCGCGGCTTCGGTGATATACTTACTCCCGTTCATTATCGGCGCAGATCTGCTCGACCAGTAAGCTGTTACGCACTTTTTAAATGGTGGCTGCTTCTAAGCCAACATCCTGGCTGTCTCAGCAAATCAACTTCCTTAGTGACTAAGTATATCTTCGGGACCTTAGCCGACGATCTGGGTTGTTTCCCTCTCGACCATGGAGCTTATCCCCCACAGACTGACTCCCGAGATAGTTACAACGGTATTCGGAGTTTGGTTCGGTGAGGTACCCAAGTAAGGGCCCCCATCCGATTCAGTCTCTCTACCCCCGCTGCATAGTGGCTCGAGGCTATACCTCAATATATTTCGGAGAGAACGAGCTATCTCTGCGTTTGATTAGACTTTCACTCCTCCCCACAGGTCATCCCCTCGGTTTTCAACCCAAGTGAGTTCGGTCCTCCACGCAGTTTAACCCACGCTTCAACCTGCCCATGGGTAGATCACGCAGTTTCGCGCCTAGTACCCGCAACTAATTCGCCCTATTCAGACTCGGTTTCCCTGTGGCTTCGACCCGTAAGGTCTTAACCTGCTGCAAACACTAACTCGCCGGATCATTTTGCAAAAGGCACGCCGTCACACATGTTAAACATAGTGCTCCGACCGCTTGTAAGCGCACGGTTTCAGGTTCACGTTCCTCCCCTAGCAGGGGTTCTTCTCACCTTTCCATCGCTGTACTGAGTTCACTATCGGTCATCAAGGAGTATTTAGCCTTACGGGATGGTCCCCGTAGATTCAGTCGACATTCCACGTGGATCGACCTACTCAGGTACCCCTCGGGAGGCGCTCAGTTTTCGCATAAGGGGCTGTCACCCGCTATGGCCGGACTTTCCATTCCGTTTTGCTAACTGTCGCTTTGTAACTCCCATGTGAAAGGCCCTACAACCCCGCGAAGGAAACCCTCACGGTTTGGGCTGTTCCGCTTTCGCTCGCCACTACTAACGGAATCGATTTTTCTTTATTTTCCACCAGGTACTTAGATGGTTCAGTTCCCTGGGTTAGCCACATGCACCTATGTATTCAGTGCATGTTAATTCGGGTATCTCGGGATTATCACTTGTTTGTCAGCTCCCCCAAGCTTTTCGCAGACTTCCACGCCCTTCATCGCCTCTTGATACCAAGACATCCCCCGTGCGCCCTTAGTAACTTGACCACCGGAATCTCAAACTCGCCGCATTTCTGCATCGAATCTCTATTCCGAAGGATCAATCCTCGATCTGTTCTTTCGAACGTATGATCGATTCGATATTTTGCCTTCATCGCGCTCGTTCGAATCAATGTAGATCTTTTGCAAGACCACAACCGACTCAAACATTGTGTGTCATCGCTCATAACTCCTTTCGAAGCTATGCCGACGACGCAAGATGCCATCTACCAATCCAACCGTTTTGTCAAAGATCAAATTTCCGCCGCACAGACCAAAACGATCCGTTCAGTGGAGCCCCTCATTATGCCAAACCTTGAAACTCAGTCAACACCAAATTTCTAATTTCGACATCCGTCAGGATTCCCCGGCAGTCGCAGTGCGATCAACCAGGGAGGCAGAATCATCCAGATTTTCGCGTTTCACACAAGGGCTTGGAGGATAAAAAATTGAATTTTCTTAACTCGTTGCCCAGCAACACTTTGTGGCTTGTGTAAAACCCACCAACCCAAACAATCCTACAGTGGAGGTGAAGGGACTTGAACCCATGACATCTTGCTTGCAAAGCAAGCGCTCTCCCAACTGAGCTACACCCCCGTTTTGTGACCCATCCAGCGATTCCATCGCGCAAACCGAACAAAAACTCCAGTAAAACCAGTGTTTTCGCCAGCCCGTTCCGTTGTAATGGGCGCGCCAGAATTCGAATCTGGGACCTCGTCGTTATCAGCGACGCGCTCTAACCAACTGAGCTACGCGCCCAAGTGGGCTAATTACTCCGTCGCTCGATCCAAGCACTTTAAGACGATAAACGCCGCAAAATGCCGTTCACTTCCCTTTTTTCAGGTTGCTATTGGATAGCTTCCTGCGAATCGAGTAGATTGCAAATCCTAGCCAATGGTTCGCGCCTGTCAACTGCGTAAACGTCAATAAATGAATTGAATCGCTTGGCAAGTAAAGACGCAAGGCCTGTTTATCGGCAATCAATGTTCTTGGCATGAGTCCATTCATCCCAAAGTTGAATTTATTGCCCGATAAGCAAACAATTCCGGCTGAGTGTTGTTTGCCAAAGAAAATGCCTTTGGCTGCCGATTTTCAGCTTGATCGATTGTCTAATTTTCCAATCTCGATGTTGGTTGTCCTGGTTTGCTGCTGAGGAGCTTAGTTTCATGGTTTTGCGAAGGAAATTGTGCTTTTTGATCGCTGCATCCTGTGCAAATGTGCCTGTCGGACTTTTAGCCACTGATAACGCGCAAGTCACACAAGCCCTGACTTACAAACCACAGCAATCGGACGTGGAATACGACCAAGTAAAAGAGTCCGATGTAGAAAAATGCGAAGGCAAGATCGAAAAACGAGCTGGAATTACGGGGCTCTTGATTCGCGATTCCGCAGGCCAGCCCATTCGATGGTTTGCTGACGGCAACGGCGATAAACGGGTGGATCAGTGGAGCTATTTCCTAAACGGCGCCGAAGTCTATCGAGAAATTGACTCCGATCACAACGAAAAAGCAGATCAGTACCGATGGTTCGGTACCGCTGGCATGCGTTGGGGCATCGATTCCAATGAAGACGGAAAAATCGACCAGTGGAAAATTATCTCGGCAGAAGAATTAACTTCGGAAGTCGTCGAAGCCATTCGGAATCGAGATACCGACCGATTCAAGCGATTGATTTTAACCGCTGATGAACTGAGTGTACTTGGATTGGGTGAAGAGAAAAAAACACAACTCGCAGAGCGTATCCGGAATGCTGCAAATGACTTTCAAGAGTTTATTCAAACCCAGAAAGTCGTCACCAAAGACACACAATGGGAACATTTTGGAGCCGAACGCCCTGGGGTCTTGCCCGCAGGGACCGATGGCTCTTCGTCCGATTTGACATTCTACGAAAACGTTGTCGCAGTTATCGGAGACGGAGCTAAGGACTCGCAGTTGATTATCGGTAACTTGGTCAACTTCAACGGCTCTTGGAAATTGGTTGATTCCCCAAAAGCTGCTTCGAACGGCGTTGTCGAAGGCGGTTTGTTTACCGCTTCACTCCATCGCCCTCGCGAAATGGGTAGCGGATCGGGGCTCGACGCTACGATGCAAAAACTGCTGGACGAACTGCAAGCGATTGATTCTAAACTGCCAACGGCATCGGAAAAAGACAAAGCGGTTTTGCACGGGCAACGAGCCGATTTGCTTGAAAAACTAATCGCCGAGTCGGATACCGATGACGATGTGCGGACTTGGGTCTACCAATTTGCCGACACAATAAGCGCAGCGGTTCAAAGCGGCGAGTTTCCTGCGGGGCTTGATAAATTGAAGAGCGTGATCAACGCATTGCAGCAGACGCCAAAAACGAAGCCGCATGTTGGTTATGTTGTTTATCGTGGTATCGGTTCGCAATACTTTGAGGACATCAACAAGCCCAATGCCAACTATCAAACGATCGAAGAGCAATACCTAAAAAGCCTCGAGGACTTCGTCACTGCCTATCCTGACACAGAAGATGCAGCCGATGCCATGATGCGTATTGGGTTGTCTCGTGAAATGGCTGGCGATGCAAAAGCTGCTGAAGAGTGGTACAAGAAAACCGCAACAAAATTCCCAGCGTCCTTGCTTGGCAAAAAAGCTAACGGCGCAGTCACTCGACTCAATCTGACCGGACGAACGCTGTCCTTCAAAGGCAAAACAATCGATGGCAAAGCCTTTGATTCGCAGTCGCCCGAATACACAAAACGGCCTGTTGTCATTCAGTTTTGGGCGTCGTGGTGCGAGCCTTGCAAGGCCGACATGCGTGAGCTACGCCAACTACAAATCGACTTTTCAAAAGAGAAATTGGCGGTCGTTGGCGTGAACTTGGACAAGGACTTGGCGACGGCCCAGAAGTTCTTGGCTGCAGAAAAATCGATCGCTCCGTGGACGCACATCTACGAAGAAGGCGGCATGGATTCCAACCTTGCCGTCAAGCTTGGCGTTCTGTCGTTGCCTGTGACCATCGTCTTAGATAGCGAAGGAAAAGTCATTCACAGCGCTTCACATTTCAACCCTGAAGTAGCGTCGATCATTCGCGAGTCGATGTCGAAAACGACCAAGAAGTAAGCACGCTGACTAAAGCAAAACAAAGATTCTCGCCACGCTGACCGGCTAAATGCCGTCAGCGTGAATTGTCTGCAGCATGATCGCGTTTTCGTAGCAACACCTTGGTTTTTCAAGCCCATCTTGAATTCTCTCTCAGGATGCCGGTCACGGATTCGCCAATGGAATACGAGCTGTCCGCCTCCGACTCGGTACGCGGCTTTATGCGGTTGCCAAATTGGTTGAACGAAAGTTTCGCAGCGTGCGAACGTGAATGATGGCCATCTTTTCTTCAACGGCTGCTCGGTAAACGTTGTATCTGCCGGAAGGGGTGGATTTCGGACTTGAATCTTTTTCCGAATTTTTCGACTATCCGTATTCGCGAGGTCAAGCAGGAAGCTTTCTCGCCTTACCCAAATACGAATGGAGTCGATCGATGGGGAATTGGATTAGCACTCTCGAGTTTAATGCTGCTTGGTTCTTTCCCATCGCCAGTTTAGTTGGCTTGTGGTTGTGCAGGCTCAGTCCCGAAGATCTGCTTCGCGTGTGGTCGGAACGAGTGTTCTTTGCCATGTTGCTGTTGTTGGCGGGAATAACTTTACGAACCATTGCAGCCAACGATCACGCTTGGCTACTGCATACGACCAGCTTGGGGATCATGATCGTCGGAGCCGTCATTCCGACGCAAACGGATAACCTCGAAGCTATGGATGAGATACCACTGCCGCAATGACCTTCCGAAGCCTTGCAATCTTGGTGCTGTCGTATTGGGCCTTCGGGCTGGTGGGGTGTCGCACGGGAGCACCGATTCATGTGTACCGCGTGCCAGCTATTTCTAGCGGGGGCGAACGCATTGCAATCGCGCCTGTCGCAGGTGCGGGCGAAGCTCCCGAGAAAATTGCAATCGCCATGCTCTCACAAGTTCCCAACCAAAGAATCGCTGCTCTCGGTCCGCAAGAACTGCAATCCAAATCTGCAATTCAATTGGCTTCATTCGATGGCCAGCCAAGTGAAATAGCTTCGGTATCGGCCGCACGTAATGCAGGCTGCTCGGTGCTTCTGGTCGGCGAAGTTGTCCGAGACGAACTCGTCCCCAACCCGCAATCGGGTGAATCTCAGCGACCCAACGCCAAAATCAAGCCCGAGCGATTGACAGTGGCTTGGCGAGTAATCGATGTCGCTTCGGGGGCTGCCGTTGGAAATAAATTGGTGTCCATCGACCGTCTTCAAGCCGAAGAAACGTATCCCGATTTATTGCAATTGTCTGGCGATGGCGCAGACCGCGTGATCGCAGCGATTGCACGTCAGTCCTGGTCATTGGTTTCTCCCGTTGTCGAAAAAGATCGCGCGCCACTCGCTCAACCTTCACTTGGTCGCGGCATGTTTGGTGTGTCTCGAGGTAATCGGCTTGCGAAACAAGGCCGTTGGGATCTGGCGGAAGGCCAGTGGCAAGATGTAGTGAGTCGATACGGAAAAGACAAATCCGCTTGGCACAACTTGTCGATGGCGGCCGTCGCGCATGAAGATTTTGAATTGGCCAGGAACCGGCTAAGTCACGCTAAATCGTGGATACCGTATTCCCAAGACGAGAGTAGCTTGGTTTGGCTCGAACGTCGGCAACGCGACTACCATAGTGCATTTCAATTGCCCCCGCCTCGCGATGGTTGGACTCTGCCCGACCCTCCGAAAATCACCCACCCTAGCCAGCTACCGCCAACCCCATCGAGCGAGTCGGATACGAAGTTTCGCTAGGAGTTTGACGCCCGCTCACCAACCAGCCCCAGTCTGCAATCGAGAAGTTTGCAATCTCGCGACCTTTGTAAAATGCGATTGTATCTGCAGATTTTCTTAGGTTTTAGTCGCTTCTTGCGACTTGTTC
>JANMNK010001097.1:0-3729 GCA_031373875.1 Pirellulaceae bacterium
AGCCAGACGTCCCAACCGCGGAATGCAGCGTCTTCGTCCATACGAGCTAGCAACGCGCCGCCCTGATTCGGGTCGGTTATCTTGACCCAAGCGGCCACGCTAAAGGCTTGCGTGCGATCGAAATCACCAAGCTGATCGAAAGTTGGCGTAACGGCTTCTTGGTTTTGCCAAGCTAAATCGGCGACGTTCCCCGGTTGCCATTGCGCAACGCCTTCGAGAGAGACCAATTGCGATTCATTCTTAACCGTTATATTGAGGAACCGATCTTTGCCATCGTTCAAAGGCAAGTGAGCGATCAAATGATCTTGATGAGGCGTTGCTAGTGCCGATGCCGTTGCGGATTTGGCTGGGTCGGAAATCCACTGATCAAAATCGACTCGAGCAGCCGTCCTTCGCTGTTGCACTGCAGTCTTGGCTTGTTCGATCAGACTTGGCAGGGCAACATAACGATCTCGGTCGGCCAGCAGCGGCACGGGGATTGTGGGCGGTGTATCGCGCCGGTTGCCGTCCATCGCATTTTGCGTCGTGTTGTTGAAAAAGGAGGACAGTGAGTAGAACTCTTTTTGGCTGAGCGGATCAAATTTATGGTCATGACAAACAGCGCAACCTGCCGTCATACCCAACCAGACCTGTGCCGCAGTTTCGGTACGATCACGGGTGTACAGAACTTTATATTCTTCGTCGATCGCACCGCCTTCGTTGGTCGTGATGTTGCAACGAATGAAACCCGTTGCAATCATTTGGTCCAGAGTCGGCTTTTCCTGCAGATCACCCGCCAATTGCTCGATACTAAACTGATCAAACGGCATGTTATGCCGAAACGCTTGAATGACCCAATCGCGATAAGACCACATCTCTCGGAAATTATCAAAGTGAATTCCGTGCGTGTCGGCATAGCGTGCGTAGTCCAGCCAATATCGGGCACGGTGCTCGGCCCACTGTTCCGATTGCAACAAGCGATCTACGAAGCGCTCGTATCGATCAGGGTTGGCGTCCATCAAGACTTCTTCGACTTGTTCGGGGGTAGGAGGCAAACCCGTCAAGTCCAGGCTGACACGTCGCAACAACACTCGAAGGTCCGCTTCGGGAGCGGGCTCTAGCCCCGCCGATTCGAGTCGCGCGAGAACGAATCGATCGATTGGATTGCGAACCCAATCTTTGTTACGTATCTCTGGCATGTCGGGCATAGACGGTGGAATGTAAGCCCAATGCGGTTGATAATTCGCGCCTGCCCGGATCCACTCGATCAGAATTTGGCGTTGGGCATCGTCAAGTTTCTTGTGTGAATCGGGAGGTGGCATCATCTCGTCAGGATCGGTCGAGAGAATGCGCCGAACTAATTCGCTCTCATCCGGCTTGGACGGTACGAAAGCGTTCGCCGTCATTGCAGCATCGCGAATATCCAATCGCAAATCGGCTTTACGCGCGACGCTGTCGGGACCATGGCACGCAAAACATGCCTCAGCCAGAATTGGCCGTATGGTCTTGTTAAACTGAATATCATCCGCATTCGACGATGCAATCGAATACGTCAAGACTAGGAAAACCGCTGACAGTTTCAGCAAGGAACGGGAATTGCAACTCATATGGCTTGTTTGCGTAGATTCTATTGAGGAATGAAGTTGGGCCGCGAAAAAAAACGAGTGGATACTCATTTATAAGGTGGGACTCAAGGAGCAACAATTCGCAGCGGCTTCTTTATTATTTACCGTTTCCCCGAATAAGCAACCCGTTTTTTGCACGGTTAGCTGGGCTTCCGGCCAATGGCCATTCAATTTTCATGCCCGTATTGGCGGGTTTGTGGATGCGTGTTGGTCATAGCAGAACAGATCGAAACTCGAATTATGTCTGATTGTTTGAAGATTGAACGTTGTTTAGTGCACGCCTAAGCACCCCAGCACAAGTTATTTAGCGTTATCAGCCGTTTTGGCGTTAGCCACGGTTACTTTAAATGACTAGAAACTTATGCATGGGTGCCCGGCAGCGTTATTCGTTCCGCAAAAGGCGGCTTTCCGTCAAGTCCGCCATGTCATCAAAGTAGTTGGGATAGGTCTTCTCCGTGCATTTTGGATTAGAAATGCGAATACCGTCGACACGCAATCCGACCAATGCAAAGCTCATGGCCATACGATGATCGTTGTAGGTCTCAATTGTCGCAGGCATCAACGCCCCGGGTTGGATCGTTAACCCGTCATCGTGTTCTGTGACCAAAGCACCCACTCGCCTCAGTTCGCAAGCTAGATCTCTGATGCGATCTGTTTCTTTGTATCGATTGTGTGCCACACCGCGCACTCGGGTCGGCCCCTCAGCAAACAACGCGACGACCGCGAGCGTCTGAACCGTATCGCTCATTTCGTTCATATCAACGTCGATGCCACGAAGCGGTCGGCCTTGGATTTCAATCCAATCGGAACCGCAACGATACTCGCAGCCCATTTGCTCTAACACGCGTGCGAAACCCACGTCACCTTGAAGTGCATTTTCTCCAAGACCCAGCACCCTCATTTTGCCTTGCGTGATGGCAGCAGCCGCCAGAAAATAGCTTGCCGCAGATGCGTCGGGTTCGATCGCATAATTGCATGCTTGATAAGTTTGATTGCCCGCAATCCGGTAAGGACCATTGCCTTGACCGTCGACTTCGACTCCGAACGATTTCATAACCGCTGCGGTCATCGCAACGTAAGGCAGCGAAACAAGCTCACCTTGTACTTCCAAAACGACATCCGATTTTGCATACGGCGCTGCCATCATTAGGCCGCTTAAGAACTGGCTTGAAATGTTTCCCGCAATTCGCGCCACCCCACCCTTTAAACCTTGCCCGCGAATTTCAACAGGCGGACACTCGGGATGCTCCTCGTTAAGGCTTACGACGTTTCCACCAAGCTGCGATAAACCATTCAACAAATCCTGAATGGGACGCTGGCGCATACGAGAAACGCCGTCCAATACGAACTTTCCATGAGTAGCAGATAACGCCGCCGTCAGGAAACGGATCGTTGTGCCGCTGTTACCGATGAACAACTCCGCTTCGTCGTTCGGAATCTGACCACCGCCGCCATGCAGTTTGATTTGGCAGGCTGTGCGTTCCCAGTCCAAGTCCAAGCCAAGATCACGCCATGCATAAACCATGAATTGGGTGTCTTCGCTGTCAAGAACTCCAGACAGAATCGAAGTCCCGCGCGCCATGGCTGCACACAGCACTGCGCGGTTTGTCAAACTTTTGGAGCCCGGCGGCCGAAACGAACCGACAACCGGCGGGCATTCCGACAATTGAGCCCAATTGGAGTTAGTCAATATTAGCTCTTTTCAATTTTCCAAACGGCGGAATCACTTCGAACAAAGATCGCGTCGCCCGCGACAGCCGGTGAACCGAAAACGGGTTCGCCAAGTTCATTTGTTTCGATAATCTTTCCTTCCTTGTCGCCCAGTTCTACGACAAAGCACCTGCCGTTGTCCGTGAATAAATACAATCGGTTACCCGCGATCACAGGCGAAGACCAAATCGTTCCCGCATCCGGCAATCGAAGCTGCCATGACAATTCGCCACTGACCGCATCGCCTCGAACCAACACGCTCCGGTTCACAACGTAAACTCCTCCGTTGTAGATAACGGGCGAAGCACTATTTGAGCTAAGCTTGCTGTTGTTCCAGCCGACCTTCGGCGGTTGATCGCTACTGGCAAGTTCAATTTGAGTCAGACCTGATGACGGCACGAATAGGCGACCTGAT
>JANMNK010001127.1:0-8961 GCA_031373875.1 Pirellulaceae bacterium
GCGACGCGAAGTTTTTGGAATTGCCGAAGCTCTTTCGCCGATGCGTCGCTTTCTCGAGCTTCCAAGCGAAACAAGTTTTCTATCTCCATTTTTTGTGACCGCGACCGGTCCAACGCTATCGATTCCGACAGTTCTCTTGCCACGTCGGTCGATTGGATCAACAAAGCTACTTCAGAATTTCGAGTCTCCGAAAGCACATCGAAATTGTAGGAACCAATCATGGCAGTCTTGCCATCGATCACCATGGCTTTGGCGTGCAAATTGTTGCGGCCTTGGATTTCATAAAGTTCAATACCCGCTCGCAAGAAAGCTCGGCGTTGGTTTGCATAACCGGCGTGCGCTGCGAGTTGATCCGTCGACTCAAGCGAATTGGTCAGGATACGGACTCGAACGCCGCGACGTTCGGCGTCGATCAGAATATCTTTTAACCGATGCGTGATCGCAAAATACGGTGTTTCGATATCGATCGCACACCGAGCATATTGGAGCTCACGCAGGATTTGGGAAGCGATCGCCCCTGTCGCACGTTTTGGAGTATCTGGACAGTCGTACAAAAAGCGAATGAAGGCACAATCCAGCATATACGGTGCAGAATCTTTTGACCGAAGACAACTGTCCGCCGCCAGGAGCGGGCGTGATTCGCAAGCGGCCAGCCATGATTCTACTTCTGCCTTAGCCTGGCAACGGGGCATATCGTTCCATTCGGGATGATACTGCCGTTTGATGACTTTCGATTTTTCATTACGAGTTAATGTCGGTTGACCCGTGCTCGATCCGTTCCAACGGGCGTCGAAGTACTGCTGTGCTTGGCAAGCTGTTTCACCGATCAAAAGTATATCTCGATCGAATCGCAGGCGTGGACCAAGACCATAATATTCCTGAACCAAATTACGCCCCCCCGTCAACAATTGCCGCCCATCGACAATAAGAAGCTTGTCATGCAGTCGCTGTTTTCCAAGTTCGATTTGGTAGCGATAATCGACGGGAAATTCTCGAACGCATATTCCTTGATCGATGAGATGTTCCATCAATGCCTTGGGCATGAAGTTGGTTGCCAAATGCCCATCGCAAAGGAACCGAACTCTGACACCCCGTTTCACCGCCCTAACCAACGAAGCGAAAAACTGTCCTGCAGTATCGTCATCGACGATCTCGTAGTAAGCGAGATCAACCGAACTGGCCGCAGCGTCGACCATCGCAACTCGTTGTGCCAACGCACCCGTTTCACTGTTGAGCAATCGAACCTCATCCGCCCAGGCGATCCCAACCGAGGCCACATTCGCGCATGCCATAACCGACAGAACTGTCGCAATCCACAAAAAGCGATTTCGGCTGGCAAACGAGCGATGGGATAGGTTGGCGATATACATACGAGCGATCATTCCATTGCGGCAAAGAGATTCCTCTAAGATGATCTTTACCCACTAGGATAGACAGGGCAGTAACTTGCAGTAATTTTTGCTTCGAAGTTACTTCGATGCCGCCTAAGATTCTCAATGGCGCGAAAGTTCGTAGCAGGGAAAAAAGATTAAAGGAACTTTAAGTCGCTTTTGGATTTCTCGAGCGCGATTGAAACGCGCCGCTGCCGTCGCCTCAAACCGATTACTTGGCGTCTGAGTTTACGCTTTTATACCGGCAGGATGCACGTAATCATGGGTCAGTCGACTGCGCTATGGCTTCGTCGTAGGCTTGCCGCGCTTTTTGATATGCCGCCTCGGCGTCCTTAAGTTCGCTTGGACGGATTTGTGGTTTTTTCTTTTCCCAACAAACGTCGACCGCTTTGCGGCACCATTCCGCGCTGCGCTTCGAAGCTCGAATCGGTTGACCTTCGACTTCCACGAAGATTGGATTCGTGTGCATGGATGGAAAAACTCGCAGGGCAATCCAACTGGATTTGCCAACGGCGATGTCCCATTCCAAGTTTTTCCAATCGCCATCGGCGTCGATTTCTTGACGAGCGACGGCTTCGCCGTTGACAATCAATTCAACGGGGACTTTACGTGAATCTTCGATGCGAGATCGCTCAAGATGCCAATACGGTTTCTCGTCGAGTCGGCGCGATCGAATTTGCTGTGCCAGTTCATCGGGTTTATCAGGCAACATGGCCGCGACCCTGGTACGCACCTTCACGGTTTCCGCGTGTCGCAAAGCAAGCTGACTTGCAGTATTCCCTGTACTGACTTTGCCCAACTCCAAACCGTTAACAGAAAACTCAGAGATATGGCACAATCCGTCGCCCACGTAACTACGACCGTCACGAAGCCCTTTGACCCAAGGCTCGTAAGTCAATACTTCACCCTCGGGCATCTGCACGTAGATGCGTCCCAAACCAACGCGTTCGCCATAGATGCATGGAAAATCCGTCTCGCCACTGATCCGTGCGCGATACCCGCAGTTAAGTGTGTGGTACCAAATATTCAATTCCCAAACCGCAGGCGTGTCGACTGTGCTAATGAAATCGCAAGCGTCATTGGCAACGGTGATGATGTATTCGTTTGCGCCGATTCCATCGAACGGAGGCATTGCGTAATCGGGTAATTTATCAGCGGCGCGACCTCTCTCCGCTCGCCCAGCGCCGCCCCAAGTCAATGGCAGCGAGCCCCGTCGACCATCGGGCAAGTAATCTGGCAATGCCAATCCCCATCCGCTGTGGCTGTAACCGACCACGCCGCCTTGCTCTTTGCCCCATTTCAAAACAGGCTGAGTCCATGTCGGCCATTGTTCGATCATTGTTGTTCCTGGGTAGTCATCTTCGGTCAAGTTCAACAAACACAGATGGCCCGCGTGCGAGGACGGGAAACCACTCACTTCGACATCGTATCGCATTAAGTAATTGGCTCGCGAGAATTTGGAAGTTGCGCCGTCGAAATACTGTTTCTGGTGATACCAGCAAGGACCCCAACTGAGAACGCAGCCCACATTGAGATCTTCGCCCAGTATGTGACGCATCATGTCCTCTGGACCAACACCTTCGGTGGGATTTTCGTAGTGAGCACATCCCGCAGCATGGACATGATGGTCACCCGAGAACCAACCCAGATCGGCCATATGCACCCATCTCCGAAGATTGACTACGATTGGTTCAACTCTTTCTGCATTGGCAACGACGACATCCATCTCAATTGGCAAATACTCGGGACCCCGATTTGCCGTGACGTGATACTTGCCGGGTGGCAACCGAACGTCTTCGCCATCAAAGCGATAGATTTGATGATGAAAGAAAAAATCCGGAGCCAATCGTCGAGAAGGGTTGGGATATACTCGCCCCATCGGATCGCGAATCAGCAAACTGCAAGCTGTGGGGTTGCCGTCTTCGTCGCGAATATGAAGCGGTACGGCTACCGATGCGGCAGATTGGAATAGCATAGGCAATTCGTTTCGGAACCCGAGATCTTGCGTCCCCTGCCCTACGTCGAATTTCAAAGTCGCTTCGCGAGGTCCTGCATCGCGGCTATAAAGTTGGATGACGCGATATTCGACTTTGAGCCCCGACAGACTGGGCCGAAGTGGCTCTTGACCGGGAATGGCGATATCCATCCATCGACGGTTTGCTTCGGCAGGAGAAATTCTAATATCGGGCTTTGCCTTGGAACTGCTGGCGATCAACATCGGTTCGGCTTGAGGGCTCATGCAGCGCAGCGGTGCGGTTACACCGGCTTCGTTGACGACCTTTACCAAGAACGTACGCCAACCTTTTTCGATTAGTTTCGGTTCCGCCGGACCAGCGTTGACTTTGACACGGCTTTCGGGATTGATTCCAACGACGGCCAAGCAATGGGGATCGATAAGCTTTTGAATCTCTTGGACAACATTTGCATCGTCGGTCGACCCAGCCAGCGAGACCAACTTTTTTTCTAGGGCCTCGGGCAGTGGATCTCCCAACCCGCGAAGGGCCTCGACGAGTCGAGCTACCGACGCTTCCAATGGCTGCCGCTCGACGTCCGTTATGATCGCAGGAGGATCAGCTCGACTCGCAGTCAGGAGCAAAGCTAACCACAGGCTGCTAACAATGATTTCGATCCCTGCATATCGAAGAAACTTCATGGCGAACTCCCCCATCGTTGAACGGACTGCAAAGGCGTCCATTAAGTTTATGGTTCACGTCAGGAACGCCAGTATAACACAAACGAAGACTGGTTCGCCGAAAGTGAATTGCAGCGATTGGAGATTGCCGACTAGATATCTGCAGCTTGTTCTTGGCTATCGATTTCACTTTTCAATGCAAAACATTTACAAAGGCGATCGATATCCGTACCATGACCAAGGATAATCAGCACATCCCCCAAGGATAAAAGTTGACTCGCCGACGGCGTCAAAATAATATTGCCCGTTTGCTGACGAATGGCGACTACCAAGAAACCGTGTCCGGCTTGTTCGAACAGTTCGGCCAATGTACCGCCTACCAAACTTGAACCTGACTCAAGTTCCAGTTCATCAATTTGCAGCCCGATTGTATTTAAATCTTGATTGATTCCTTCGGGTAACTTCGTTTCGCGAAGCACGGATTCTGCGGTGGGATGCACAATTAGCTGAGACAAACGGTCGGCACCAATTTGAGTCGGCGAGATGACTTGGCAAGCTCCAACTTGCCGAAGCTTCTTGGCGGTATTCGGCTGTTCGGAACGAGCCAATATGCGCAGGCTGGGATTGAGATCGTGTGCCGTGATCGTTAAGAAGACATTGGCCGCGTCATCATGCAAAACCGCCGCTAATACCGAAGCGCGATCGATTCCGGCCGCCAGCAAGACGTCCTCTTCCGATGCGTCGCCTTCGATGGCCAGGAATCCCGCCGCACGTGCTTCGTGAACGCGTTTCGTGTTGGACTCTATGATCACCAAAGAACGGGTGCGGGCCTTAAGCGATTGGGCAAGGACGGATCCCATCCGGCCATAACCGCAAATGATCGTATGCTTCCTAAGCCGTTCGATATCGTGTTGCATGCGTCGAATTCCTAAAACTTTTCTCAACTGCCCATCGACCAAAAACTGGACGAAACCACCGACGGTATAAACGACCGCAGCGTAGCCTGTCATGATCAAACATATCGTAATCGTTCTTAACGCGGGGGTCGTGACCGGCCGCACTTCGCCATAGCCAATTCCAAAAATGGTGATCACCACCATGTACAGCAAGTCACCAAAGCTCCAACCGTTCAAAACATAACTCGTAATGGCAATCGACGAAACCAATATGGTTATCATCAACCCGATTAGCATCCGAACGACTGGCGTCATCGCGTCCCGAGCCGCAAGGTAGCGTGTCAATGACAGTCGTTGAGAAAGCTTGCCCCGCTGGTTGTTCATTTGCTCTCGTCATGGTTGAGATCCGCAATCCAAGCTTCGACGGATGCATCCGATGGCATTCGCCAATCACCCCGAGGCGATAGGCTTACCGATCCAACTTTTGGACCATCGGGCACGCAACTGCGCTTGAATTGATTCGCAAAGAACCGACGAAGGAACGTGACCAAAGTTTTCTCAATCGTTGCAACGTCGTATCCCGTGCTAAAATCGGCTTGCATTGCCAAAAACCTCATCTTGGAGGGTGGAGCACCCGTTCGAACAAAATGGTAGAGGAAGAAATCATGCAACTCGTACGGGCCAATCGAGGCCTCGGTCGCTTGCGTTACCGTCTGGTCCTTGGCAAGCGGCAGTAATTCCGGCGAGATGGGCGTGTCGACGATCGACAGCAGCACACGCCGAATCTCTTCGTCAAAGCGGTTCATTGCGATGTATCGGACCAAGAACTTTACCAAGGTCTTCGGTACGCAACAATTGACATTGTACATTGACATGTGGTCGCCGTTATATGTACTCCAGCCCAAAGCAGACTCGGAAAGATCGCCCGTTCCAAGAACGAATCCGCGACTCATCAACATCAGCGTTCGCACGCGCGCCTGAACATTCTCGAATACCAAGTCACTGCGGCGATCGGTTGGCAAATGCTCGAGCGCACTCTGAACATCGAGCATCGATAAGTTGCCAATTTCTAGTCCAAAGGGCTTGTGATTCAGATCGCCGAAAACTTGCAAGCACGCGGGGCGAATATCGATTTGTCGAGACGAGACGCCCAGCAATTCCATGAGCTTGAGGGAGTTAGCCAAGGTCTGCTGCGAAGTGCCGAATCCGGGCATGGTCAAGCCTTGGATTCGGCTAGTGGGCCATCCATGTTGCTGACAAGTCCACGTTGCTACGAGCAACGCCAGTGTACTGTCCAATCCGCCTGAAATGCCAATGTTAAGTGGTTCGCCTTCCGGCAACCGGGAAACACGTTTGGTTAAACCCGCACATTGAATTTCAAATATCTCGCGGCAGCGATCGTCCAGCTCATGACTTTCACGAGGCACGAATGGTTGTCCCGACACAGTTCGACGCAACTTGGAATGCGAAACGGACAATTCGAACTGAATTCGGCGAAACGGCCACTTGATGAAACTCTTTCGACCTTCATGCATCGTCCCAAGTACTTGTCGATCGTGCTCTAGTCGTTGTAGATCGACGTCCACGGTTGCCTTCGTCCCAGTGCCGTTGAGAGTCAAACCTTTTCCGACTCGATCCGACTCGGTTAACAAAGTTCCATTTTCGGCAATCATGCAGTGACCGCCAAACACCAAGTCCGTCGTCGATTCGCCGGGACCAGCACTTGCGTATGCGTAAGCCGCACAACAGCGTCCCGACTGGCTGGTCACTAGTTGTGTTCGGTACGAGGCTTTGCCAATCGTCTCGTTGCTTGCTGATAGATTGACGAGCACGTTAGCACCCGCTAAAGATTGCAGAGAACTTGGCGGGACGGGCATCCACAGGTCTTCACAAATTTCGATCCCGACAACGGCGTCTCCCGACTCGAACAGCAGATCGACTCCCAGCGGAACCTGGCCCAAGCCTGCGACGCTAATTTGCTGAGGCAGTTCGATATCACCTGCGGTGAACCAGCGACCTTCGTAGAATTCTTGATAAGTAGGCAAATATTGCTTGGGCACCAATCCCAAACACCGGCCGCCTTGGATGGCCGCTGCCAGATTGTATAACCGGCCATGGATGCGCATCGGCAGCCCGACGATAATCAATTGCGGACGGTTCGCAGAAAACTGACATAATGATGCCAGTTCGGTTAAGCAACTACTGAGCAATACATCCTGAGCGAATAATTCGCCGCACGTGTAACCGGACAACGACAATTCTTGAAAGACGATAACGTCGCTGTCGGAAGCCGTCGAAATGAGTTCTTCGATTACCAGCCGATTTGCCAAGGGATCAGCAACGCTCGTTGGTGCACAAGCGGCCGTGATGCGAAGGAAACCATATTCATTCATAATGTCGTGCTTTTCGGGCAACTTCTTGCCCCGATCACTTTCCTCAATCCAATGTGCCTATATGCTCAACCTTAGCCCGAATTTACCGCTAAGAAAAGAGCAACACGCCATTCCAAACCGCGATTGGCTTTGTAAGTTATTGAATTGACCCTCACGATCGATGCCGCCGCTGCTTTCTTCACCATAGCGTAGCCTCCAAGCGAGTTTCTTAGCTCATGACATCTTCACAAAGCAATCCACTTGTTGAGATCACCACGACGGTCGGTAACAACGCCGATGCCGAAAAAATCGCCAAGGCACTTGTCCAGCAACGACTGGCAGGCTGTGTGCAAATCGCTGGACCAATTCTCAGCATCTATCGATGGCATGGCGAAATTCACCAAGATCAAGAATGGCGATGCACGATCAAGACGACTCTCGCATTGAAGGATCAAGTGATACTTGCCGTCAAGGAAATTCATCCGTACGAAACGCCCGAGATTCTGTGCCTGCCAATTTTGTATGCCCATCCTGATTACGAACGATGGCTGCATGAGGCGGTCGGACCATGATGAAAAACAAATTTTCTTTTTTTGTTCGCGTCTATGGCTCTGCTGCCATCATCCCCACGGGAACAACGAGTGATACAGTTTCAGTTCCAACAATGCCGCGAATAGAGCATGACCGCTCGCCCGCTCCTCTGGCTATTGACTTCGATTCGCTTGGTCGGGAGCTAGAGCAGTGGCCCAATTTGTATTTCGAGTGGGACGGTTCCTTTGTCTGGGTCAGCCCGCAACGGTTAGCAGATGGATCACCCGCTTGGCAGGTTGATGGCATGCTGTACGACCATGCCGGAGCATTGCAATACGTCGAACTCAAAGGTCACTGCCCGATGGATGCATGGCGTAAGTTGATAAGTGCAATGGGACTTGCAACCAACTCACAGCCACCGATCATTCACGACGTATCCAACGACCGCTGGTTAGACATACCAACCTTCGAACAAATATTTATCATCGAATCAAAGTAGTTCCCGCTTGCCGAGCGGGAACAGAACGAAGCGGATCGGTTGCAAACTGAATTTCAAATTCCCAAGGACAATTTGTTTTCGTTGGAAAGGAATTCGAAGTAAAAACGTTTCGCTTCGTTAGACTTAGCTGCTGTAGTTCCCGCTTGCCGAGCGGGAACAGAACGAAGCAGATCAGTTGGAATCAGAATTCAATTTTCAAATGGCAATATATTTTCTTTGGAAAAGAATTCGAGCGTAAAAATTTTCGCTTCGTTTGACCTCGCTCGGCAAGCGAGGGCTACTTTAAAAGGTGAAAGCACTTCAGATGAACAATACCGTACTGCACAAACGACGCGACTCACGAACTCGCGTTATCACGCTTTGGACGATACTCCTTTCGTGTTTCTTCGCATGCAATTCAAATCGTGCTGACGATCCCTATACGGTCACGGAAACCGATTCCGAAATAACTATCGATACGCCGCAACTGCAAGCCAAGATTCAGAAGCGTGGCTACGTAAGCGGCATTGCTGGTGGCAGTTTGCTTGACAAGAAAACGGTCTTTCGCGATGTCGGATTTGGGCTGGATATTGTCGATTGGATAATGGAACCGGGTAGCGATGAAGCTTATCGCGTTCAACTTCCGAAAGAAATGATCTAC